>NZ_LMCE01000159.1:0-102527 GCF_001623285.1 Pseudovibrio sp. Ad26 | reverse complement strand
CCCCCACCCGATCCCATCCCGAACTCGGAAGTGAAACGCCCCTGCGCCAATGGTACTTCGTCTTAAGACGCGGGAGAGTAGGGCGCCGCCGGGCATGAATAAAGCACACCGACTAAATCTTCAAAATGAACAGAACAACATATTACCGCGGGGTGGAGCAGCCCGGTAGCTCGTCAGGCTCATAACCTGAAGGTCGTAAGTTCAAATCTTACCCCCGCAACCAAATATTAAACCCGCTATCTCAATGAGATGGCGGGTTTTTTGTTGCCAAAACTTTGAAAACATCACAACACGGATAAGTGCAGCCTAGCTGCCACTTCTGAATGACTTGTCGCCATAGACGAAGCGGGGGCCGCGGCCGTAGCTGGAGGCGGCGTCGCCGGCGTTGTAGAGCTCGCATTTGTCCAAAGACAGGCAGCCGCATCCCATACAGCCTTCCAGCTGCGATCTCAATCGCTCCATGCGGGCGATACGCTCATTCAGATGAACTTTGAACTGTTCGCTCAGCCGTTGCCAGTCGGCTTTGTTTGGAGCACGGCCCGGCGGAAGAGTGCCTAGCTGTACTGAAATCTGTTTGATGGTGAAGCCAAACTCCTGCGCGACTAATGCAAAGGACAAACGACGGATGTCGGCTCGCATAAAACGGCGCTGACCACCTGAGTTGCGGCTAGCCGTGACAATCCCCTTAGTTTCGTAAAAGCGGATAGCGGAGGTGGTGAGGCCGGTTCTCTCGGCTAATTCACCGATTGTCATAATATCCGTGTGCTGCATAAGTTTCTCAAAAATAGCGCTTGACTTAAACTTAACTTGAACTCCTAAACAGGGTGTCATCAGAAGTCAAAAGAAAGGCTATTGCGATGACAAAGAGTTTTTTAGAGCACGTAAACATTACCGTTTCTGACCCAATTGCAACTGCAAGCCGTCTTTCAGATTGGTTTGACTGGCATGTTCGTTGGCAGGGTGCTGCGCGTGCCGGGGGAACGACGGTGCATGTTGGAACGGATGAAAGCTATATTGCTGTTTACTCCTTTGGAAACACCAATGCCACGAAAGAAGACACGTATGCCACTCATGGCAGTCTGAACCATGTAGGTGTGGTTGTTGGCGACTTGGATGCCGTTGAGAAGAAAGTTTTGGCTGGTGGGTACAAGACCCGAAATCATGCTGATTATGAGCCTGGCCGTCGGTTCTACTTTGACGATGATGATGGCATTGAATTTGAGGTGGTCAGCTACGCGTAACTGCTCAAACCCCGGTGCAAGAAGACAAAAGCTTCCATGGATGCTATGGTCTTTCTTTATTTTACCAGTGCTCCAGCCCCAGTAGCTTCTTACCGAGTTCCGTCAGGTCGGCTGTCTTGGCATTCTTCTTTTCCCAGTCTCTTGGGTCGCCAGGGAAAGATGCTCTTTGAGGTGGCTCCAAATCGCGCCATTGGTGGATGCGGTCCTGCCGGAGGTCTTCATTGGACTGCTCAGACGGGAACATGGATATATATTGAGCGATGCGTACTTTATCTTCTGAGTTATTCGGGCGGATGCCATGGGCGAGGAGGGCGTTGAAGATCATCAGATCGCCCGGCTCCATTTCAATGTTTTCGATCTCAAAACCAGAGTAGTCAGGGTGTTTTGGATCGCGGTTTTCTGGTTGAGTTTTGACCCAGTCCCCGAACTCTTCAAAGAGCTTTGGAATGCATTGGAAGCCGCCGGTTTCTTCATCCTGTTTGACCAATGAGAGAACGCCCTGAACGCTGATTGGTTGAGGGTGCAAGGATGTGTCTACGTCCCAATGGATGAAGCCGGGTTTGCCGTCGCGGTTTTTCTTGGGTGGGTTGAGGTTTGCGCGGTCGATGCTGACCCAGAGGTCCTCTCGGTCCCAGATGTCTACGAAAGCATCGTAGACGCGTTGTTGCATGCGGTTATCCCACAGGTACTGGTGATTATAGATTTCCAGCATACCCGCGTTGTTCAGCTCTTGCATTTTGTGAGCGCGGCGTTGTGGGGTGTACCAAGTTGATGGATCACTGGGATCTTTCTCATCGAACTTCCAGAGTAGATCAACCAGTCTCTCTACATTTTCCTGCGGAACGGCCTGACGCACAATGACGTAGCCGCGGGTGATCCAGTGTTGCCAGTCTTCTTCTGACAAGACCCGAAGTGGCAGGGTCTTCTTGATGTCTTTCAGCTGGGTGTCGGTTGCGGTCGAGCCCCAGTGATTGTCTGCAAGCAGTTCAGCGTCCATTTGGTCCTCCCAGATCCTTCAATGAACTTGTAAGTTTAGCCACTCCGACAAGTGAGAGTTGTTCTAAACTAGCGGATACTGATACTATTCTGGCGTCTTGTTGGTTCAGAGGGTGAAATGAGATCATATCTGGAGAAGGTGCCGGAGTCTGAAGACGGTTCATTCAAGGTCATGAACCGGCGCCTTCATGAGGGCATTCCATTCTCCTGGCATCACCATCCTGAGTATGAGTTGACCCTGACATTGAACTCCGAAGGGCAGCGGTATGTGGGCGATCATGTGGGAGAGTATGGTCATGGTGACCTTGTTCTGCTTGGGCCTAACCTCCCGCATACATGGGCTTCGCAGAGCCGACCTGATGAGGGTAAGCCGCATGTTGCTTTGGTTATCTGGTTTGAGCCGGAGTGGATTGAGCGGATTACCAGCGAAATGTCTGAGCTGGCCGGAGTGAAGAAGCTGTTTCGGCGGGCGTTGGCAGGGCTTAGCTTTAGTGATGCGGCGCGGCGGCGCGTAGTGCCCAGGATCAAGAATTTCTTTGAGGAAGATCCACTGGAGCGCTTGTTTATCATCCTCAGGGTTTTAGCTGATCTCTCAGAGGATGAATATGCCATGCAGCTGGCACATGATCCTGTGGTGCTCTCCAGTGCAGATGGTGGCAATGAACGTATCGACAGGGTGTTGACGCTTATCCACTCCGAGTATGCGCGTGTATTGTCTCTGGAAGAGTTAGCCGAGACTGCTGCGCTGAGTGTTTCCGGGGTACATCGGTTGTTTCAGCGCCATACGGGGCAGACGATCTCGGAGTATCTGAAACGCATTCGGATTGGTGATGCGTGTGCGCAGCTTTCCGGCGGCGATGCACCGGTCTCAATGATTGCTCATAATGTGGGGTACTCGGCACTGGCCAACTTCAACAGGCAGTTTCGCGCGGTGAAAGGTATGACCCCGCGCGAATACCGTACTAGATTCAGAGGGTAGCTGCGCCGTTACATCACCGCACCGATCTGCCATGGGACGAACTCATAGTCGCCTAGCCCCTGGGCTTCTGACTTGCTGTGTTCACCTGAGGCGACCTTAATCATCAACTCAAACAGTTCTGTGCCGACTTCTTCGATGGATCTGCCTTCGGAGATGATGGAGCCTGCGTTGAAGTCCATGTCCTCTGGCATATGCTCAAAGAGTGGTGTGTTGCTGGCGACCTTAATTGTGGGCGATGGTTTGCTGCCGAACGCGGAGCCGCGACCCGTGGTGAAGACGATCAGGTTGCAGCCGCTGGCGATCTGGCCTGTAACAGAGGCTGGGTCGTAGCCGGGGCTGTCCATGAAGACGAAGCCATTGGTTTCGATTGGCTCGCCGTATTTGTAGACACCTTCTAGTGCTGTGGTGCCACCTTTGGCGACTGCGCCGAGCGACTTTTCGAGGATAGTTGTCAGGCCACCGCGTTTGTTGCCTGGCGAGGGATTGTTGTCCATGGTGCCGTTGTTGCGGGCGGTGTAGTCCTCCCACCAGCGGACGCGTTCCACGAGTTTCTCAGCGATCTTCTGGTTGGCGGCGCGGCTGGTGAGCAGGTGTTCAGCGCCGTAGATCTCAGAGGTTTCCGAAAGGACCGAGGTGCCGCCGTATTTGACAAGCAGGTCTGTGGCGTAGCCGAGGGCAGGGTTGGCGGTGACGCCGGACCAGCCATCTGATCCGCCACATTGCAGGCCGACCATGAGTTTGGAGAGTGGTGCCGGTTGACGAGAGGCTTTGTTGACCTCCGGCAGCATGGCTTTGACTTTTTCAATGCCTGCTTCAATGGTTTTGCGCAGGCCGCCCATGCCCTGAATGTTCATGAACTGGAAGGTTGGTGATTGCTTGAGGCCGTAGGCGTCCAGTAGGAAGTCGATCTGGTTGACTTCGCAACCTAAGCCGACCAGCAGAACTCCGCCCACATTTGGGTTTTTGGCGTAGCCCCAGAGGACGCGTTGCAAGTTGGCGAAGCCTTCGTTGTCGCCTGCCATGCCGCAGCCTGTGCCGTGAGCGAAGGAGGCGACACCGTCTACATTTTCAAACTGCAACAGGTCTTCATCACTGAAAGCATCTGCGATGCGGTGAGCTGCGGTGGCGGAGCAATTTACGCTGGTGAGGACTGCTATGTAGTTGCGGGTGCCGACACTGCCATCTTCGCGGTGATAGCCAAGGAAGGTACGCTCTTCTGGGTGCTCGGCGTATTGCGTTGGTTTGTAGTCCTTGCAGAAGCTGTGGTGCACGCCGGGGTCGGAGAACTCCATGTTGTGCGAGTGCACATGAGCGCCTGCCTGAATGTCCGTTGTTGCGAAGCCGATGGTCTGGCCGAATTTGATCAGCGCTTGTCCCTGCTTGATGTTGTGTTCGGCGATTTTGTGGCCTGCGGAGATATTGTCGAGGACCTGAAGATTGCCTGCCTTATCACCCGGCTGCAAAGCTCTTGTAGCGATGATGACGTTGTCCGCTGGCTGAAGTTTGACGCTGGCTGGAATGGGTGCCGACATTTCAGAGAGTTTCCATTGTTTTGGTGAGATAGAACTTTGCAGCGGTGCCACCAAAGATGACCTCCCAGTCTGCCTGTGGCAGGTCAGCAGTGAGCTGCTCCACCATATCCACCCAGTTTTGATAGGTATTTGCGAGGAGAAGGACTGGCCAATCGCTGCCGAACATGACGCGCTCCGGACCAAAGCATTTCAAAATGTGAAAGGCGTAGGGCGCGATGTCTTCGATCTCTGCGTTCTCGGAGGCCTCAGTCAGGAGACCTGAGAGTTTGCAGCAGACCTTGGAGGTGCGTGCGATGTCGCTGACGTGTTGGGACCACGTCTCGATGGCCTTGTTGCGGATATCCGGTTTTGCGCCATGGTCGATGACTGCGCGCAGATCCGGATAGCGGCTGAGGAAGGTTTTAAGGTGCGGCAAGTGCCGGGGCTGGACCAGCAGGTCGAGTGTCAGGTTGTTGTCGATGAGGGCTTGAATGGCGGGGTGCAGATTGTCCTGCAGCATCCACTCGTCGTCTTCAATGTCCTGTATCATCGGACGAATGCCGACGAGCTTTGGGTTTTGGGAGAGTTCACTGATGACTTCTGGCGCGTTCGCTGCTTCCATGTCTACCCAGCCAACAACGCCGAGGATCCAGTCGTGTTCTGCGGCCAGCTCCAGCATGAAGAGGGTTTCTTCGACTGTGTCTGCAGCCTGAACGAGAATGGTTCCGTCCATCTTTGCCTGTGTGAGCAGGGGTTGGATGTCACTGGTGAGGAAGTCGCGGTACAGGACGTTCAGCTCTGGCGTGAGCCAGCTGTAATCGCCGCGGGAAAGCTTCCAGAAATGGTGGTGGGCATCGATCCTAAGCATGCTTCACCTCTTGTTCGAAGAAGAGATTGCCAGACGGGACTGGGGCTTCAGCGGGAAGAAGGTCTCGTTCTTTTAGTCTTGCCCAGAAGGCGTCGGGAATGTCGGCAGCGATCCATTTGAGGATATCTTCCAGCTCGCTGCGATTGCGCATGCCGGGAATAACGCTGGCGATTGTTGGGTGCGCGAGTGGGAAGTGCAGGGCAGCTGCTGCCAGATCAACAGAGAACTCCTGACAGCATTCTTTCAGCGCCGTCACATGGGCCAAAATTTCAGGCGGTGCGCTTCCGTAGTTCCAGGTGTTGCCGCCAACGAGGATGCCTGAGTTAAACGGGCCGCCGAGAATGATGGAGGTTTGAGCCTTTGTGCAGGCAGGCAGCAAATCCTTGAGAGGGGCTTGCTCCAGCAAGGTGTAACGGCCAGCAAGGAGGAAGGCGTCCCAGTGGGCTTGCTGCATCAGCTCCATGCAAATGGCGGTCTCGTTCACGCCAAGGCCCATTGCTGAAATAGCACCTGAGGACTTGAGCTCCTGAAGAGCCCTGATACCGCCTTGCAGGTCTTTCATATGGCGGCGGTTTTCTTCCAGGCCATGGGTCGCAGTGCCGATATCATGCACCAATAGGATATCAAGTCGGTCGAGACCGGTGCGGTGTAGACTGGCCTCGTAGGAGCGCATGATGCCGTCATACGAATAATCATAGGCCGGATGGAAGGGCAGTGGGTCTGGCCAGCCGAACTGGGCCGGATTGTCTGCCATGCCCGGTTTCAGCAGGCGACCAACCTTGGTGGAGAGGATGTAGTCGTGCTTGCGCACGGCATCTCCAATGACACGCTCTGAACGGCCAAAGCCATAGTAAGGGGCGGTGTCAATGTAGGTGAGACCAACCTCTTTGGCGCGATCCAATGTGCTCATAGACTCTTTGCGAGGAGCTGTTGCGAACAGCCCACCAAATGCTGCGCCGCCGATTCCCAATGTCGGCAGTTGCAGATCTGTTTCCCCCAATTGTCGATGAGCCAGCTTCCCTCCCAAGCCCATAGCAATTTCCTTATGTTGGCACTGTGCCATAAATGCTGGTGATGTCCTTCGCTACCTGAGCGTAGGCTTGTTGAACGTCTTCAATTCCCGGTGCTTTGAAATCGTCGATGCGCTCCATGAATGGACAGCTGAGTGCAGCGACTGCGTTTCCGTCTGGTCCCAGAATTGGGAAGGCCAGATTTGTAACGCCGACTGTGCTGGCGGACGGCATGCGTACGAAACCTTGTTCCTGTACTTCATCCAGAATGGCACGGAATTCATCGAGGCTCATCTCCGGTTCTCCGAGTGCACGCTCATGCTGGTTGTACATGAGCTCTCGGATCTCCGGCTTCTGGAAGGCAGCGATTGCCCGTCCGGTGCCTGTGTTCCAGAGGCCGATGACCGAGCCGGTTTTGAGGACGAAACTCCAGTTGCCCGGCGCTTCCACGCTGGCGACAACAACGATTTCTCCCTGATGCTCCATACCGATGTGGCTGGACTGGTGAACGTCCTTGGCCGTTTTGCGCATCATGGGCACCGCCGCTTCCAACAACCGCGTGACGGGTGGGTGGCGATGCGACATGGAATACATTTTCAGGCTGAGCTGAAAGCGGTCGCCCTCTATGGAACGTGATACATACTCGCGGCGCACCAGTGTGGTGAGCATGCGGTAGATCTCATTGGGTGACCGGTCGAGTGCTTTTGCGATCTCTGCCTGAGACAGGCCGGATGCGTACTGGGACAGCAGTTCCAGAATATCCAGTCCCTTCTCCAAAGCAGGAGCGCGGTATTTTTCAGCTTTGTCTTGCGATGTCTGTGTGTCTGCCATGATCAGCTCTGTTTGATGTGAGCATATTTTTTGACGCAAAATTCGACCTTGTCAATTTCTAATTTACATTTGAAAGAAGTTTTTATATTTAAGTTATGCCATTATGTGATTTGGTGAACTGACGGATTTCTGCGGTCTTTGGGAGAGGGCCAAAGCACCACCTGCCTTTTGTTTTGACGATAAGCAGTGCTTCCTTTCTAATAATCCGAGTTTCTGGTTGGTTTGGCCGAGCCTATATTTTTAAGAGATTCAGTCCGGGGGAGGACACATGGGACGATTGACTGGCAAGACAGCTCTTATCACCGCTGCGGGGCAGGGAATTGGCCGCTCTACGGTGGAAGCCTATGCTGCAGAGGGGGCCAAGGTATTTGCAACTGACATCAACGAGGCTGCACTTGATGAGCTGAGTGCGATTGAGGGTGTGACAGGCCTGAAGCTGGATGTGACCAATGCCGATGAGGTGCAAGACACCCTGAAGACGGTAGGGCCACTGGACATTCTGTTCAACTGCGCTGGCTTTGTGCATAGCGGCACGATTCTGGATTGTGATGAAGATGCCTGGGACTTCTCTTTCAATCTGAATGTGAAAGCCATGTACCGTCTTTGCCGTGCGGCGATTCCTGCCATGTTGGAGAATGGTGGTGGTTCCATCATAAACATGTCTTCAGTGGCATCGTCTCTGAAAGGTGTTCCGAACCGGTTCGTTTATTGCTCCTCCAAAGCGGCTGTGATTGGCCTGACCAAGGCGATTGCCGCAGACTTCGTGACCAAAGGTATTCGCTGTAATGCGATTTGTCCGGGTACAGTCGATAGTCCATCGCTGCATGATCGATTGAAGGCAACGGGCAATTACGAACAGGCGATGAAAGATTTTATTGCGCGTCAACCTATGGGACGTATTGGCAAGCCAGAAGAGATTGCTGCACTGGCTGTGTACCTTGGTAGTGATGATAGCGCGTTTACAACAGGGCAGACGCACGCCATTGATGGCGGTTGGTCAGTTTAATAAAGAGGGTAGGACATGAAGCTCCTTAGATTTGGTGAGGCGAACGCCGAGAAACCGGGTATTCTGGATGCGGATGGCAACATTCGTGATCTTTCTGGTGTTGTGGGAGATATTGCCGGTGACACGCTGGGTGCTGAGGGCCTTGCGAAGATTGCGGCTCTTGATCTGACCAGCCTGCCTTTGGTGGAAGGAAATCCACGCATTGGTGCTTGTGTCGGCAATGTGGGCAAGTTCATCTGTATTGGCCTTAACTATTCCGACCATGCTGCTGAAGCCGGCATGGAAGTACCAAAAGAGCCTGTAACCTTTTTCAAAGCGACCTCAGCTATTTGTGGCCCGAATGATGAAATCGAGATTCCACGCGGGTCTGTGAAGACAGATTGGGAAGTGGAATTGGGCGTGGTGATTGGTAAGCACACCAAGTATGTGAGCGAAAAAGGCGCGCTGGATCATGTGGCCGGATATTGTGTGGTCAATGATCTGTCTGAGCGTGATTTCCAGCTGCATCGCAGTGGCCAGTGGGTGAAGGGTAAGTCTGCTGACACCTTTGGTCCAATTGGTCCGTGGCTTGTGACACGTGATGAAGTGGAAGACCCGCAGAACCTTTCCATGTACCTGGAAGTAAACGGCCATCGCTATCAGGACGGTTCTACCAAAACCATGGTGTTTGATGTGGCGCAGGTGATCTCGCATCTGTCTCAGTTCATGAGCTTGCAGCCGGGTGATGTGATCTCCACTGGCACGCCTCCGGGCGTTGGTATGGGCCAGAAGCCAGAGACTTATCTGAAGCCGGGTGACAAAATGGAGCTGGGCATTGAAGGTCTCGGCGTTCAAAAACAGGTTACTTACGCTGCTGATTGAGAAGCGTGAGCTTGCTAAGCTCTGACGCCTTCACTAAGCTTTAAAGAACTCTCCGCTGCTGATCGTGGTGGAGAGTTTTTTCATGCGTTTTCGGGGGGAGAGAATGACTATGACCAATGTTTCAGAGCCAATCACATATTGCAGTTATGAAAGCCCGGTTGGGTCTTTGCTGATTGGTGGGGAAGCTGGTGGGTTGGAATTTCTTCATTTTCCTGAAAGTGCACGCAGGCGGTTTGTTGAAGACGGCTGGGTGGAAGATGCCAAGCCGTATGCGGATTTGATTGCGCAGCTTGAAGCTTATTTTGCTGGTGAGCTCAAAGAATTCTCCCTCAATTGGAAGCTGATTGGTACTGATTTTCAGAAGAGCGTTTGGGAGCAATTGGCCGCAATCCCGTTTGGGGAAACGCGCAGCTATGGCGATGTGGCGAAGGCGCTGGGTAATCCGGGCGCGAGTCGCGCTGTGGGACTTGCAAACAATGCAAATCCGCTGCCGATTGTTATTCCGTGCCATCGGGTGATCGGGGCAAATGGTGCTCTTGTTGGTTTTGGCGGCGGACTGGATACGAAGATCTGGCTGCTGGATCATGAAGGTATTCCGCATGGAACCAGTGCCAACAAAGACCAGATGGCATTTTCCTTTTAAATGAAAAGGGCGCCCGATTGAGCGCCCTCTTTTCGCCGATACGCTGTCGGTCAGGATGGTGTTGTTTCTGCTTCATCAAACTGGATACGGACGATCCTGTCTGTTCCGGATTCTCCACCCCATGCTTCGCCTTTGCGTCCTGCCATTTGGCGGACGTCAGCGTCTGCTTTGTTGCTTGGGAAGCTGCTGAACTCTTCTGTATCCGGGTCAAAGTGGACGATTGCATCGGCATCGAAGTCTGTAAGCCAGACCTTATCGTGCTCATCAACATAGACTGAGTAGGGCAGTGGGTCATTGCCGGGGAGGCGCCATGCGCGCCATGTGTCTGCCTTTGGGTCGTACTCACTGACCTGACCGGAGAGCCATTCGCTGACCCAGAGTTTACCCTCTGAGTTGGACCAGACGCGGCGGGCGCCTTGCTCTTTTGTTGGAGGCGTCACGATGCGGGCGCTTCCGTTGGTTCTGTCGATGTTGGCGATGTGGCTGCCTGCGAGGGAGGCGTACCAGATGTCACCTTGCGGAGTGACGGTGATGCCATAAGGGCCGGGGCCTTGAGGGCTTGGCCAGACTTCGATTTCTTGGCTGACGGGATCAACACGGCCATAGACGCCGTTTTGTCCGGTGAACCAGTAGATGCCGTCGTGATCGAAGATACCGGTGTTGAGGTTTGCGTCTGCGAATTCGGCAGGCAGTGGAATGAGGGTGACGGCGTCTGTTGCCGGATCAACGCGGGCGATGGCGTTTTGTCCACCTTCGGTGACCCACATAGCGTTATCTGGGCCAAGTACCACGCCGTGTGGGGCTGCGTTTTCGCCCAGTGAAACCGGGTGGAGTTCTCCATTGTCAGGATCAAGACGTGTGAGCGTGCCATCTGCCTGTCCGCAATACCAGACCATGCCATCGGAATCGAAGCCAACGTCTCTGGAGCGCGCGCCGGGGCGGGCGTCAAAGTAGGTGACCTTTGCGTTTTTGATGGTGTCTGTTGTTTCCGCTACAGCGAAGACTGGTCCAGCAACGATGCCCATGTAATAGGCGCTGGAAATTGTTAGGGCAGATGCTCCGAGAAACTCTCGTCTGTTCATCCTACCTCTCCCTTATGCCGTCTCCTTAGTGGAGACAATCGATTTGCCTTAGTGCAAGGGAAAGGCGTGTCTATGGCGAAATACCTACACCCCCTCAAGCATTTTGAGTGAGGTTAAGGAACGGTCAGCGAAGCGGAGAAAATTGTTCGGGTCGTCGTGCTCCAGAATGTAGATTTTGGTACGGCTCTTTTCCTGCAGGGCGGTTAGAATATGTGCCCATGGGACGGTGCCGAAGCCGACATCTGCCCAGCCATCTTCATCTGTGCCTTCGCCTTCCGGAGCGATGTCTTTGATATGGACTGCGGTGATGCGGGTGCCGTGCGCTTCGATCCAGTCCAGCGGGTCCAGACCTGCTTTGATGATCCATGCGGCATCGACCTCCCATTCCACGGTGGGAGCTTCAGAGATGATCAGCTCCATGGGAATGGTGCCGTCCGGGAGTGGTTTGAACTCGAAGTCGTGGTTGTGCCAGCCGAAGTGGAAGCCTTTATGCTTGAGCGTGTTGGCCATGTGCTCCAAACGGTGGGCGAAGAGGGTCCATTCCTTCTTCGTTGTTGGGCGTTGTTCTAGTGTGAGGTAGGGAGCGAAGATAGTGTGCATGCCGAGAAGGACTGCGATCTTGATGCACTGGTCGAGGTTCTCTTCCAGATCCTCGAGGTCGAAGTGGCCGGAGGGCATGTCTAGGTCGTACTGATCGAGGAGGTCTCGCACTGTCTGAGCGGCTTCCAATGTGGGGTAGAGATCCTCGAAACCTTCTACCTGTGTGTAGCCGAGGAGAGCTGTTTCCTGAAAAACCTCTTTCCAGGGTTGGAAGTTTCGTGCGCTGTAAAGCTGTAGGCAAAAGTCCATGATACAGTTCCCCTCCCAGAGCGACCAAAGCTAGCTGCCTCGGTTTTATTGCTCTACACGACAATAGAGTTGCATCTACCTGAAGGGCAAGGGGGCTTGCGAAAGAGGGCGAGGAGAGGGGGGCCTCCTCGGAAGCGGTTGTCAGAATCGATGTTTGAGCAAGGTGGTTTCATGAATTGACCACACCCGGTGGAGAACATCTGAATAGGGAATTTAGGTTCGAATTATTTCGCCGCGAAAATATTAGCTAGCTTACTAAAACAGAGTTTGCGTCAACAGCGCAGTCTTTTCAACGTGTTATTGGTTCAGGCTGACAGATGCAAGAATGACAGATCTTCAACATTTCTGCCGCACTGGGTGCGTTCTCATCCTAATGGATAACAGCTGAGAGTTTCGTTTTGTCAATTTTCGAATTGACGCTTAAGTGGTTTCGCTTATATTTCGAAATTACGCGAATATGCGCGTAATCGACTGTAAACGAAAATTGACGTGTTGGTTAGGACGTAGTTTAATTTTGATCTCTAATGGCACTTTGTAGGGACGGAGCTGCGTAAGAAAGCAGAACTTGAAGGTGTTCGAGGAGGCTCGTGAAAAATTGACAGATGCGTAGCGTTGCTAAAACGGCGCAGTTCTTTAAAAGGCTGGGACCTTTACTAAGAGATTCAGCTCGACCACCGAGTTGTTTTTTGGAATTACAGTCAGGAATATGAAGGTACCGCAGTGCAAGCAGCGCGTATCGCAGGAAGCAGTCGGGTCGCTTTCTGTTCCGGGAGGGCAACATGCTTGAATTAAGGGGCGTCAGCAAGACTGTTGACGGTATGGACCATATTCGCGACGTGTCTTTGCGTCTTGAAAGTGGTTCATTGAACGTATTGTTGGGACCAACACTGTCAGGCAAGACAACGCTTATGCGTTTGATGGCAGGGCTGGACACGCCAACTGCAGGGCAAGTGCTCGTAAATGGACAGGATGTGACCGGTGTTTCCGTGCGCAAGCGCGACGTCGCGATGGTCTATCAGCAGTTCATCAACTACCCGGCTCTCACGGTTTATGAAAACATCGCCAGCCCGCTGCGCGTTGCGGGAGTAAAAGGGGCTGATGTTGACAAGCAAGTGCGCAAAGCAGCGGACTTGATGAAGCTCACACCTTATCTGGACAGAACACCGCTGAACCTTTCTGGTGGTCAGCAGCAGCGTACTGCGATTGCGCGTGCGCTGGTCAAAGGGGCGCATCTGGTGCTGATGGATGAGCCATTGGCGAATCTGGATTACAAACTGCGCGAAGAATTGCGCGACGAGCTGCCGAAGATCTTCTCTGAAAGCGGTGCTGTGTTTGTTTATGCGACAACAGAACCGACAGAAGCTTTGTTGCTGGGCGGGCGTACAGCCACCTTGCATGAGGGGCAGGTTTCGCAGTTTGGTGATACGATCGATGTTTACCGAAATCCTCAGGACATCGTTACTGCGCAGACTTTCTCTGATCCGCCGTTGAACCTGCTGGGCCTGACGAAGAGCGGGGGTGAGTTCCGCACGTCAAATGGCACGGTTATTCCGGCCTCTGAAGAAGAAAAACGCCTTCCTGATGGACATTACAAAGCAGGTTTCCGGCCACATCACCTCTACCTGCAGCGCCCAAGTGAAGACGCTGTGTGTCTTCCTGCGGTTGTTGATGTTTCTGAGATTACCGGTTCTGAGAGCTACATTCATCTGACATGCCTGAACCACCGCTGGGTGGCGCTGGAACATGGCATTCATAACGTAGACGTGGATGCCAAGATCGACGTGTTTGTGGATGCCAAGAACTTCATGATTTTTGATGATGAGGGCCGCTCTGTTGCGTCTCTCATGCATGAACCGGCTTAAGGAGGCGAGCATGGCACGTATTGATCTCGACCACATTCGCCACTCTTATTTGCCGAACCCAACAAGCCCGAGCGACTACGCTTTGAAGGAAGTTAATCTGGCTTTTGAAGACGGAGGTGCTTATGCGCTTCTCGGGTCTTCCGGCTGTGGCAAGACAACACTTTTGAACATCATTTCCGGTTTGCTGACACCGTCCGAGGGTGAGCTGCTGTTTGATGGGAAACCGGTGACGGAGCTTTCTACCGAAGCGCGTAACATTGCGCAGGTGTTCCAGTTCCCGGTCGTTTACGACACTATGTCTGTTTACGACAATCTGGCGTTTCCGCTTCGCAACCGCGGTGTTCCGGCAGCTGAAGTTGATCAGAAGGTCAACGAGATTCTACGGATCATTGATCTGGAAAGTAAGGCAAAGCGCAAGGCGCAGGGCCTGACGGCTGATGAGAAGCAAAAGATCTCGCTGGGCCGCGGTCTGGTGCGCTCTGATACCAACGCGATCCTGTTTGACGAACCGCTTACCGTAATTGATCCGCACATGAAGTGGGTTCTGCGCTCGCAGTTGAAGCATCTGCACAAGCAGTTTGGCTTCACCATGGTTTATGTGACCCACGACCAGACCGAGGCTTTGACCTTTGCGGATAAGGTTGTGGTGATGTATGGCGGCGAAGTTGTGCAGATTGGAACGCCTGATGAGCTGTTCCGCAAACCTCAACATACCTTTGTTGGCTACTTCATCGGGTCTCCGGGCATGAACATTCTGCCGTGTGAGGTGGATGGAAACATGGCGCGTGTTGGTGGGCACAGTGTGCCGCTGCCATGCGGTCTCGATCCGAAGAAAGTCGCCCAGAAAACCGAGGTTGGTATCCGCCCTGAGTTTGTGAAACTTGGCGGTGCCGGAGAAGGTCTGCCGTTGAAAGTCAACGCTGTTGAAGACATTGGCCGCTACCGCATTCTGCGTGGTGAGATGGAAGGTGTTGCGCTGAATGCCATTGTTGGCGAAGGCATGAGCATTCCGGAAAGCCCGACGGCTCTCTTCGATCCAACACAGACGAACCTTTATGCCGACAGCTGGCTCGTAAGCGAGGGGGCTTGATCCATGGAAAAGACCGTAAACAACAAAGCCTGGTTCATGGTTTTACCGGTTCTTTTGCTGGTGTCCTTTACCGCTGTTATTCCATTGATGACTGTGGTGAACTACGCGTTTCAGGACAGCTTTGGAAACAATCAGTTTTTCTGGGTTGGGATTGAATGGTTTCAGGAACTGCTCAGCTCCGAGCGTTTTCATGACGCCTTGGTCCGTAACCTGATTTTCTCCTTCTCCATTCTTGCAATTGAGATCCCGCTGGGTATCGGCATTGCGCTTTGTATGCCTAAAAAAGGCTGGGGCGTGCCGGTTTGTCTGGTGTTGATGGCGCTGCCGCTGCTCGTGCCGTGGAACGTGGTTGGTACCATCTGGCAGGTGTTTGGCCGTGCGGACATTGGTCTGCTGGGTTACTTCCTGAACTCTCTTGGCATCAACTACAACTACACGCAGGACCCTGTTGCTGCATGGGCCACCGTGATTGTTATGGATGTGTGGCACTGGACCAGCCTTGTTGTGCTGCTGTGCTATGCGGGTCTGGTTTCCATTCCTGAGGCTTACTATCAGGCAGCGCGTATTGATGGTGCGTCCCGTTGGGCGGTGTTCCGTTACATCCAGCTGCCAAAGATGCACAGTGTGTTGCTGATTGCGGTTCTGCTGCGCTTCATGGACAGCTTCATGATTTACACCGAGCCGTTTGTTGTAACAGGTGGCGGACCGGGTAACTCGACGACCTTCCTGAGTATCGACCTTGTGAAGATGGCGATTGGTCAGTTTGACCTTGGACCAGCTGCTGCAATGTCACTCGTCTACTTCCTCATCATCCTGCTGTTCTCATGGGTGTTCTACACCGCGATGAACAACATTGGGACTGAGAAGAAACATTACGCAGGCGAGGAGTAAGCACCATGTCTACGACAACTGGAACTGCAGTCATTGATGGTGGTGTTGCTGCTGGTGGACAGGCTCCACGCAGCCGGACCCGCGCAAAGGCACAGAGAACTGGAAGCCGCTATGCTTTCCTCGTTCCAACTTTGTACATCACGTTTTTGATGTTGCCGATCTACTGGCTCTTCAACATGAGCCTGAAGACCAACCAGGAGATTCTGAGCAAGTTCACCTTGTGGCCGGATGAGCCGACGCTCGCCAATTACATGGTGATTTTCACTGACCCAAGCTGGTACAACGGTTATATCAACTCCATCACCTATGTGGCGCTCAATACGGTTATCTCTGTGGCGGTTGCGTTGCCAGCGGCCTATGCGTTCTCTCGCTATAAGTTTCTGGGTGACAAGCATCTGTTCTTCTGGCTGCTGACCAATCGTATGGCTCCGCCAGCGGTGTTTGCGCTGCCTTTCTTCCAGCTCTATTCCGCCTTCGGTCTGATCGACACACACCTTGCGGTGGCTCTGGCGCACTGTCTGTTCAACGTGCCGCTGGCTGTGTGGATTTTGGAAGGCTTTATGTCTGGGGTTCCGAAAGAGATTGACGAGACTGCTTATATCGATGGCTATTCCTTCCCGAAATTCTTCGGCAAGATCTTCATGCCTTTGATTGCAAGCGGTATCGGTGTGGCAGCGTTCTTCTGCTTCATGTTCTCTTGGGTGGAATTGCTGATTGCCCGTACGCTGACCACAACTGCGGCTAAACCGATTGCGGCGACGATGACCCGTACGGTTTCAGCTTCCGGCATGGATTGGGGTGTACTTGCAGCGGCAGGAATTCTGACAATTATTCCGGGTGCGCTGGTGATCTACTTCGTACGTAACTACATCGCTAAGGGCTTTGCCCTGGGCCGCGTTTAAACAGGAGGCGATTATGGATTTTTCTTGGATGGCCTGGACGTCGCCGACTGCGATTTTCTTCATCACCATTGGCCTGCTGATCTCCAGCATGGCGGTTTGGGAATGGTTCGTGCCGGGGGGAAGCCCGCGGCACGGGATTTTGAGATTTGAGACGACACGCGGCGACCGCTTGTTTGTTTCGCTGCTGGGCAGTGCGTTTATCTGCCTGTTTTGGCTTGGGTTTGTTAGCGCAAACCTTTGGTGGGCTCTGTTGGTCTGTGTGGCATACGCGTTTTGCGTGTTCCGCTGGGTTTAGGATTGAGCTTTTTTCTCCGCACTGATGTTTAGGGGAACTTTCAGTGCAATAAAATATAGTCGGGAGGAATATATATGAGACGTCAGCTTTTAGCGTCCGTTGGCTTTGCAGCCATGATTTGCGCATCCAGCTCTGCTTTTGCAGACATGGAAGCCGCGAAGAAGTGGGTGAGCGACGAATTCCAGCCTTCTACTCTTTCTCAGGAAGAGCAGATGAAGGAAATGGACTGGTTCATCAAAGCAGCTGAGCCTTTCAAAGGTATGGAAATCAAAGTGGTTTCTGAAACCATTGCGACCCACGAATACGAAGCGAAGGTTCTTGCAAAAGCATTTACCGAAATCACCGGCATTAAAGTTACTCACGACCTGATCGGTGAAGGTGATGTTGTTGAGAAGCTTCAAACCCAGATGCAGTCTGGCGAGAACATCTATGATGCTTACGTCAACGATTCCGACCTGATCGGTACGCACGCTCGCTACAAGCAGGTTCGTAACCTGACTGACTGGATGGCTGGCACTGGTAAAGCGGTCACGTTGCCAACTTTGGATGTTGAAGACTTCATCGGTCGCTCATTCACAACTGGCCCTGATGGCAAGTTGTATCAGCTTCCAACACAGCAGTTCGCGAACCTTTACTGGTTCCGCTATGACTGGTTCACAAACCCAGACATCAAAGCTCAGTTTAAAGCGAAATACGGCTATGAGCTGGGTGTTCCGGTTAACTGGTCTGCCTATGAGGACATCGCTGAATTCTTCACCAACGACGTGAAAGAAATCAACGGCGAAAAAGTCTATGGCCACATGGACTACGGTAAGAAAGATCCATCCCTGGGTTGGCGCTTTACCGATGCATGGCTCTCCATGGCGGGTGCTGGCGACAAGGGTATTCCAAACGGTCTGCCAGTTGACGAGTGGGGCATTCGCGTAAACGGTTGTTCCCCAGCTGGGTCTTCCGTTGAGCGCGGTGGTGCAACCGATGGTCCTGCAGCGGTTTACTCCATCACCAAATACATCGAGTGGCTGAAGAAGTACGCTCCGGCTGAAGCTCCTGGCATGGTGTTCTCTGAAGCTGGTCCGGTTCCGGCACAGGGTTCTGTTGCTCAGCAGATCTTCTGGTACACCGCGTTCACCGCAGACATGGTGAAAGAGGGTATTCCAGTTGTGAACGCAGACGGCACTCCTAAGTGGCGTATGGCTCCTTCTCCGAAGGGTGCTTACTGGGAAGAAGGCATGAAACTGGGTTATCAGGATGCTGGTTCCTGGACTCTGATGAAGTCTACCCCGGAAGATCGTGCAAAAGCTGCATGGCTCTACGCTCAGTTCACCGTTGCGAAGACAACTTCTTTGAAGAAGTCTCACGTTGGTCTGACCTTCGTGCGTGACAGTGACGTTCGTGACGCGTCCTTCACAGAGCGTGCACCTAATCTGGGTGGTCTGGTAGAATTTTACCGTTCCCCAGCTCGTGTACAGTGGACCCCAACCGGTACCAACGTTCCTGATTATCCAAAGCTGGCTCAGCTGTGGTGGCAGAACATTGGTGATGCATCCTCAGGCGCGAAAACTCCTCAGGAAGCTATGACTGCTCTTGCGGCTGCTCAGGACAAAGTTCTGAAGCGTCTTGAGCGTGCTGGTGTTCAGGGCGAGTGTGGTCCTAAGCTCAACGAAGTTAAGGATCGCGATTTCTGGCTGAACCAGCCAGGCGCACCGAAAGCCAAACTGGCTAACGAAAAACCAACTCCGATCACCGTTGACTACGACGAGCTGATCAAGAGCTGGGCAGACGCTTCCAAGTAAGCGTCGTTTTCGGGCGTATCCTTGTCCGAAAACCGGTATCCACTTTTCGGGGATACACTTCCAAGACTAAACGAGAAAGCCGGGGCATCTGCTCCGGCTTTTTTGTTTTGGGGAATGAACTCTGAGATACAGCTCCGACCAAGGTGGTTGTTTCGTGCACTGGTTGCAGCGTGGTAGGTAGGTCTCGCGATGTCTTGGTCAGATTGAAGGGGGCTGCTGTTGTGAAGTGTCTAAGGATTTATGCAACGCTGGATGGAGAATCGCATTTTGGTGAGGTTGAGATACCGACGCAGAAAGTGTCGGTGCACCCCGATGCTGTGCCGTTTGATGTGACTGCCAGCTATCCGGCCTCACGTGTTCGTTTCTCCCACATTCCAGCAGGGATGCGACAGGTGGAGTGGCATACGGTTCCTGATCGGGTTTTGACCGTGAGACTTGATGGTTCAGTTGAGTATGAAACCAGTGACGGGGAAGTTCGAACCGTCGGGGCTGGGGAGTTTGTGCTTATTGAGGATACGCATGGCAAAGGCCACCTTTCGCGCCATTCTCCAGATGCCCAAACTGTGCTCTGGATCTCCTTGCCTAATGGATTGGATGAACCGCTGTAGGCGAGTTTCTCTTCTCCAATTCCGCATATTGGAATTGTATTTTACAACTAGAATTCCTGCCGTGCCCTGTTAAACTACGTGGAATTGCGAGTAATTGTGCAGCGCGGGAGTGCGCTTTGCCTTAGGGAGTTTCGAGTGTCTTCTTCATTTAAATCATCTGGTCAGGTTTCCTATGAGTTGCGTGGTGATGTTGCGGTTATGACCGTGAGCAATGCGCCGGTGAATGCGTTGTCTCTGGCGATCCGGCAGGATTTGGTTGCGCGTATCAAGCAGTTTGAAGAAGACGATGCGGCGAAGGCTGCGGTAATTGTTGGCGCTGGCAAGGTGTTCATTGCGGGGGCGGACATTCGCGAGTTCAAGCGTCCTGCCACTGAGCCGCATCTGCCTGATGTGATTGATGGCATTGAAGCCTGCTCGAAGCCTGTGATTGCTGCCATTCATGGTGTTGCACTGGGCGGCGGGCTTGAGGTTGCGCTGGGCTGTCATTTCCGCGTTGGAGTAAAGGACGCCAAGGTTGGTTTGCCAGAAGTGCATCTGGGCATCATTCCGGGTGCAGGCGGCACGCAGCGTCTGCCACGTTTAGCTGGCTATGAGACAGCGCTAGAGATGATCCCGAGCGGTGCGCAGGTTGGAGCGGATGCTGTCAAAGCTGCGGGTATTCTGGATGAGGTGAGCGAGGAAGCTGATGCGGTTGCTGCTGGCCTCGCGTTTGCACGGTCTGTGATTGATAATGGAACGCCTTTGCGTCGTTGCTCTGAGTTGGTTGCTGCGGCTGTTGAGCCGAAAGTGTTTGCGGATGCCAAGGCTGCGGTTGCCAAGCGGGCACGTGGTCAGAAGTCACCGGTGGTGTGTGTTGAAGCCATTGAGGTTGCCAGCCAGACCAGTTTTGCAGATGGCATGGCGAAAGAGCGTGAGATGTTTATGGAGCTGAAGAACTCGGCTCAGCACCGTGCTTTGTCGCATGCCTTCTTTGCTGATCGCGCTCTCGGAAAGCTTCCTGAGATCGATGGCATCGCTCCACGCGAGTTGAAGTCTATCGGCGTGATCGGCGGTGGCACTATGGGCGCTGGCATAGCGACCGGTGCTCTGATGAACGGGCTTTCTGTTACCTTGATTGAGCGGGATGATGAGGCTCTCAGTCGTGCGAAAGCGACGATTGCCAAGAATACTGGCGGTGCTGTTAAGAAGGGCAAGCTTTCAGTTGAGCAGGAACAACGGATCTTTGCGGAAGACCTGTCTTTGAGCACGGACTATGCCTCTCTCTCTGAGGTGGATCTGGTTGTTGAGGCGGTGTTTGAAGACATCGACGTGAAGAAGCAGGTTTTTGAGAAGCTGGATGCTGTTTGTAAGGACGGCGCTGTTCTGGCGACGAACACCTCTTATCTGGATGTGAATGCCATTGCTGCTGTGACCAAGCGCCCGCAAGATGTGATTGGCCTCCACTTCTTCTCTCCAGCGCACATTATGAAACTGCTGGAAGTGGTTGTTGCAGACAAGACGGCTCCGGATGTGATCGCGACAGGTTTCCAACTTGGCAAAATCATGCGCAAGGTCGCTGTTCGGGCTGGTGTTTGTGATGGCTTCATCGGCAACCGCATTCTTGCGACTTATCGCGCAGCTGCAGATGCTGTGGTGGTGGATGGGTCAACGCCGTTTGAGGTGGACGAAGTGATGCTGGAATTCGGCTTCCCGATGGGGCCGTATGCCGTCGCTGATTTGGCGGGCCTCGATATCGGTTGGGCGACCCGCAAGCGGAAGGCGCCAACCCGCGATCCACGTGAACGCTATTTCACATTTGCAGACAGCATGTGTGAGCAAGGCTGGTTTGGACAAAAAACCAGCAAGGGCTACTACGTTTATGAGGAAGGCGCGCGGAAAGGCACGCCAAACCCGGTTGTTCTCGAAATTTTGACCGAAGAACGCAAAGAAAAACATATCAACGCACAAAACCTTTCAAAAGAGCAGATCCTTGATCGGTACATGGCAGCCATGGTGAATGAGGCTGCAAAGGTGGTTGAGGAAGGCATTGCTTTACGCCCGCTGGACGTGGATATGACGCTGATCTACGGCTATGGTTTTCCGCGTTGGCGTGGTGGCCCGATGCAGTATGCGGATGAGATCGGGCTTGAGAAAATCCTCAATAATATCAAGGCGTATGCGCAGGAGGATGCCTACTTCTGGCAGCCTGCTAAGTTGCTTGAGGAGATGGTTGCCACTGGCAAAACATTTGCTGAGCTGAATGCTGAGCGGGGGAATAACCCAGCAGCTAAAAAGCACGAGAACGCTTGATTCTCTTCAGTTGCATCGCCATCTTCTAGTGGTGTACCCTTGGGGTAGCTCCAAAACAGCGCACATAGCAACGGCGCTGTTTTGGACGTTTATTTGTGTATCTTGAACCGAAAGCCGACGCTCGTTTTTGGAAGATATGCCCGTTGGAGATGGTGATGCTGAAGCTTCTGGAATATGTGACCGAACGAGCAATTGCGCTTTTGTTTGCTCTGGGTGTGTTGGCATTTGTCCTCCTCGTCTTTGGATTTGTGTCCGGGTTGATGTTGGCGATAATTGCCGTGGTTATCCCCCTTGTCCTTATCAAGATCCTGTTTGCGAAGAAGAAACCTAAGATCACCTACCACTATGAGCGTAAAGACTAAGAGATCGGGAAGTTTTTGACCTCGTTCTCCCCCCAGGTTTCCATTGCCTGAAGGACCGGCTGCAGGGATCTGCCCTTTTCTGAAAGGGAGTATTCCACATGCGGCGGAACAACCTCCATCACTTTACGATCGACAATTCCGTCCTCTTCAAGAGAGCGGAGTTGTGCCGTCAGCAGTCGTTGAGAGACTCCGGGCAGTCTGCGTTTTAACTCATTGAAACGACAAGGTGCAGGCAAAAGCTCGTATATTATCAATGGCTTCCACTTTCCATTCAAAACGGTAAGCGTACGGCGCACAGGGCATGTCTCATAACCGATGAATGCTCCGCTAGGTGTGTCTTTGCTGTCATCGCTCATGGTATGCAGTACCCTTTTGTATACTAGCTGCTAAAATAGTGCGTACTAGACGTTATGCTTCTTTGCTTTCATATGGGGTTTGCCTAATGAAAACAAGGGAAACACACCAATGAACAAACTGAAGCTCGCTGTAGCAACTGCAGCTCTAGCCCTCTCTACTGCTGTTGCTGGTGCCACTGAAGCCACCGACCTCCTGAGCAAATTTTATGAGGTTGCGGACAGCCGTCCCTTTGATGCGGACAAATTGGCAGCCTTTTATGCTGATGACATGGTGGACTATAATGGCCGCGAGGGACAAAACGCCAAGCAGTTTGCAGTGGGGACCTATACAGCCCTGGCAGCAGGCGCACCGGACTCCCGCCATGAGCTTGGTATGGTTGAGCCAATCGGTGATGATAAAGTTCTGATCTACTGGCGTTACAAAGGCACCAACACTGATGGGCTGTTTGGTGCTGAAGCTAATGGCAATGCCTTTGATATTGCCGGTTTTGAGGTTTATCGCGTTGAGAACGGCAAGATCCACGAGTTCTGGCATGTTGAAGAACTTAGCTCGTTGAGTGCTCAACTTGCTACGAAGAACTAAGCGACAAGGCCCGGGAATTTCCCCGGGCTTTCTTTTTAGGAGGCGTCTACGTGGCTGGGAAAAGTCTGTTTGCTGGCTTGATCTTGCACTGAATACCCGTTTTGCTAGGTGCAGCTTTAAGGGCAGGAAGAGATCATTTGCCTTATTAGATTGTTGATTTAGCTTTTGAATTTGCATTGAGGAATACGTTTGTGAAGCAGCAAGAAGGAACAATAATTCTGCCCGGTGACCGCGCCCTTGCATGGAGTGAATGGGGCGATGCTGAGGGGCTACCCGTGATTGTGTGTCAGGGTGCAGGAATGGCCTCTGCTATTCCGTTTGGAGAGCAAACCGCAAAGGATCTGGGTCTGCGTGTTCTCTCAGTTGATCGTCCAGGGTTGGGGAAGTCCGGTGCAGATCCTGAGAAAAACTTTGAAAGCTGGGCAGAGGATATCAAAGAACTACTTGATTTTGTGAAGGCCGATCAGGCGTTTGCGATTGGCTTTTCGCAGGGGGCGCCCTTTGCATTGGCACTGGCAGCTTCTGGTCTTGTTGATGGGGTTGCGATTGTGTCCGGTCAGGATGAGCTGGCTTTCCCCGATATGTTTGCCAAGCTTCCTGATGAGTTGAAGGGTATGGTTTCTTTGGCTTGCGATGATCCGGATCGTCTTGAGGCTGACATTACAGGCATGGCGACAGCAGACTGGCTGTGGCAGATGATTGAGGGGATGAGCGGGGAAGAAGACCGCGCGTTTTATGCCTCAGCATCGTTTGCACCTCTTTATTGTGATGCGCTTGCCTCGGGCTTTGCTCAGGGGGCAGCCGGCTATGCCCGTGATACGCGGCTTGCGATGGGGCGCTGGTCGTTCAACGTTGAGAACATCAAGCAGGACGTGCAGTTATGGTATGGCCTCAAGGATACGAGCCCGGTGCATTCGCCTGATTTTGGCAGCACCCTTGCCACGCGCCTGAGCTGTTCTGAGCTGCATCAGATTGCAGAGGAGGGGAGTGCGATCCTCTGGACACAAGCTGATGCTATCTTGAGCAGGCTGGCAAAATGTAAAGGTTAAGCAATAAGCCCGGCCAAGAGTTTTGCTGGACTTTATGCGCTTAGGCTGATGGCTTCTGTAAAGCTGTAGGTTCAGACCGGAATAAATATCTGCCGCACATCAGAGCTTCTGGCCACTGGTGCATCGTCTGTGTGGAGTGTCTGGTATCGATGGGCATCTTCTGAGTAGGCTTTTCCCGCGCCGTGATAACCGGCAACTTCCGGGCTTTCAAAGCCAGCACTCTTGAGTTCATTCGCTAAGGATTGCGCAAAAGGGAAAACTTTGGTCCCGTCGAGTTCTGGATCGTCTGGTGCATCTATGAAGCCAGGTTCGGAGGAAAGTTTCAGTTCTTCCGGATCAAATGATCCTGGCGCGGTTGCATCTGCGCTGTAACAGCTTTCGACGCGTATATCGGTGAATGATTTATCCAGACCGCCTTTTGAGAATTGCTCAACCAACCCTTTTGAGGAGACGGTTTCATAGCCTTCCTCACTGGCGCTTCGTTTGCTGGAGATTTCGTTAGAGCCGTTAGCGCCGTGGCCGAGTACGTAGATTTTGTTCTCACCGTTTTTCAGCGTGCCCAGAATGCCGGTTTTCTCATTGCTGATAATGTTTGCCTGCTGCAGAACCTCTGCTTCAAAGGAGTAGTTTTGTGCCAGCTTCAGCATGTCTGTGTAGGCATCTGATGATACAAAATCCAGAAGTTCAAATCCCTCAAGGTTCAGCTCCGAGATGACTGCATTTGCCTTTTCGCGAATGTCACTGGCCTGAGCCTGGTTCTTTTCTACCAGCTGCTGCTTGAGCGTTTCCAGTTTGGTTTTAGCTGCATCATTTGCCACGATAATATGGCGTGGTTCCTTACCAGCGGTACTGCGGGCTTGATTGGTGCCAGCGGCGAAAAGTAAGACATCCTCAGATGCGAAGGGGGCGTAGTAGAAGCCTGTTTTGTGTTCCGGTTCTGCCTTTAAGGCGGAATCATTCAAACTTGAGGATTGCGTGTTTTTAGCATTAACTTGCGCGAGGCTTGTGTTACTTTCAATTTGAACAGTTGATTGTATTGTATTTACATTAGATATTGGCATGAGGCCACCGTGTTTATTGAGAATCAATAGTAACTGGTGGTTGTATTGTTGCGATTTAGTTTAGTTGATGGCTGTATTGTTTGATACAGCATGCATAGATTGTTTATAGGTAGTAATATCAACTTCTGTTGGGCTGTTTCGTCAGATCTTTGGCTTCGCGCAGTTGCCTTGCAGACAGCACAAAGCCCGACAGATTGCTCTACCGGGCTTTGTTATCTCCTGAATTCCAGTAGGTTAGTTCAACTGAGTAGCATCACCCATGGAGAAGAATAGAGTTTCGCCGTTGGCATCATCCACGCCGTCATTGTCGGTTGAGATGAGGATGCGACCATCTTTGGTGATTGCCAGACCTTCAACCTTGTCCGGTGTCCAGCCGTTGGTTGCGGACATGGCTGGGAGAAGATCGAGAGCTACCTTCTTGGTCAGTACTGGCAGCTCAGCGCCATGGGGGGCAGGGGTGATGCCTTCCAGAGAGATCACAGTAACCTGCTTGATGGCTGCTTCCTTGCCGCCTTTGTTGTCGCGCTCTAGAACCGCGAATTTGCCGTGGCCGAGAGATGTGATTTCGGAAAGGCCGACCCAACCACCGGCTGAGCTGCGCGGTGCATCCAGCGGGTAGTGCACAAAGCCCCAGCTCTCATCAGCAGGGTTGTAGATGCCGATCTTGGTCATGCCCTTTGGATCGTCGTTCCACTCACGCTGTACAGCAACTGCAACGAGGTTTTTGCCGTTCATCTCGAACTCGGTCACACCTTCCAGAGAGAAGCGTTTTGCTTGAGCGATGAGGCTCTCTGGTAGTTTGATCTCTTTTTCGATGACACCATGCGCAGAGGTCTGAAGCAAGAAGTGCTCCATTTCCTTCTTCGCGTTGCCTTCTGATGCCAACCAGAAGCCGCCGTCTTTGCGCAGGGCAATGCCTTCGAGGTCGTACTTCTTGGCGGTGCCGCCGGTCAGATCCATGTGGCCTGTGATTTCAACGGGCTGTTTGGAAACATCCAGCGTGAAGATGCGGGCGTTGTCGTAGAAGCTGTCTGAGACGGCATAGAGTTTGTTGGCGTCGGTTTTGTCTGCGACCATGCCGGAGATCGCGCCCCAGCCGATTGGTGCGTTGGTTTCCGGGTCGATGTTGGAAACCAGCTGCGGGTACTCAGCAGAGGTCGCGCCAAACTCATAAAGACCGACATGGGCGCGGACTTTGTCCTTTACGTTGTCCTTCTCGTTGGCAACAACGAAGAGATTGCGGGATGGGATCGCGAGCAGGCCTTCCGGGCCGATGTGCGTTGGCAGGAACTGGACGAACTCAGGTTCGGTGCCGGTGTCGCGGTACACTGCTACGAAGTTTCCGCGTTCGGAGTTTACGAAGATCAGGGTCTCGCCGCCGAACTTACCAACGGTTACGCCCTCTGGCTCAGTGCCCTTCTTGTGCGCACGCTTGGCCGGGTAATGCCCGTGCGACATGCCCAGATGTTCCATCTGGTTGCCACTGTCAAACTCGATGGTGCCGTCTTTGTTCCAGATGGTGAACCCACGAGACCCGCCTTTGTAATCCCCCTCATTTGCCGTCACAAAGCGATTATCATCAATCCAGGCCACAGCATCCGGTTCACGGGGAATATCTACCTTTGATCCAGAAGCATCAGAGATGCGGGCTTTCTTGACGGGCACGTTTTGTGCTGTCGCGGTACCAGCGGAAAAGTGGTTGGTGATCTTGCCGGAAGCGAGGTCAACGATTGCGAGGTAGTTGTTTTCCTGAAGTGTAACAACGGCTTGGTTGTTGCCGTTGATGGAAACAAACTCTGGTTCCGGATCATCTCCGCCTTCAGTTGCAAGGCCTGTCATTTCCACGATACGCACGGCATCGCAGTTTTTCGGCATGCCGTTTTGGTCCAGATCGAAGATTGTGAGGAAACCTGCGGGCATTTGCGGCAAAGCGCCATCGTTCAGGTCTTCGTCACGCTCATTTTCAATGGCGATTGCGAGAAACTTGCCGTCTTTGGACACAGCAACGGAGTCTGGCTGGCCTTTGACATCGCACTTCGCAACAATCTGTTTTGTTGCTGTGTCGATGACAGCGACATAGCCAGACGGTTCGGTGTAGCTCTTAGAGGTATTGACGCCTGCGAACGTGTAATTGCCTGAAATTGCAACAGAAGTCGGCTCGCCACCTAGCGCTGTGCGGCCTGCTGGCTTTGGCTGTGCAGGATTGGTTGCATCAAGAAAGACGATTGCTTCCTGTGGTCCATCGGTGAACGCAAGGGTCTTGCCGTCTTCAGATGCAGCAATGATTTCAGCCACGGTTTCGGATTTGCGGTCTACGCCTTCCGCCAGAGTTTCATAAACTGGCATGGTCGCGATGCGTTTAAAGAACTTTGCTTCAGATGCATTTGCAGCAGAAAGGCCAGCTGCCCACATAGCAACGGAAATGCCGCCCAAGAGTGAAGTGCGAAGAACGCGCATGAAAAATCCCCTGTCAGAATAGTTTTGCGGTTAAGTGCTTTCTGGTTAGGGGCACCGCATGGCAGGCCTATGAATGTTTGTTGAAGCTTTGATGACTAGATGCGAAAGCCCTTAAGGCGTTGTTGGTTCTATGCCGTCGATGGCGTCTATGAAGGGTTGTTTGGGTTTTTGTGTGAAGCTTTTGTCGTGCATTTGGGCGGATTTTATGCGGTCTAAACGGAAGGTGCGGACGGCATCGCGAAGGTGGTCCCAGGCCATGATGTACCAAACAGGGTAGCTCAGGAAGAGGTAGTGCGGCTCGATGGTTCGGTGGGATAGCTTGCCGTTCTGATCGCTGTACGCGATGTCGATGTACTTGCTCATCAAGAAGGCTTCGTTGACCGGACTTATTGCTTCGCTGTCAAATTCCTCAAAAGATCCAAAGACATAAAGGGAGGCTGTTTCGCCAATCCAGATGCGGGACTTCAATGTATCGACGCGAGAGCGCAGCTCTGGAGAGAAGGAGGCTATCAACTTACGGCGGATCGGCTTCAGGCTGGCGAGCAGGAGAGGGGAGCGCATGTTTTCTGCGATGGCGAGGCTGATAAGGAGGTCTATCGCCTCTTTGTATTCCAACTTGAGCCGACCGATACCCCAGCGGGATTGAAGCCGGATGCCGCCTCCGCGACCTTTATCCGCCTCAATGGGCAAACCACGCTCGCGGAGCAGTTCCAGATCCCGGAACAGAGTTCTCTGAGAGATCCCGAGTTCATTTGCCAGATCATGCGTTGTCGGGCACTCATCAGATTTGAGCAGCGCTTCAATCTGCTCAAGCCTATCAAGGCGTTTTAGGGCTGTTGCTCTGGTTGCTCGGCTTCTTTCATTGCTCATAAAAGAAATATGACGTTAAATGACATATATGTCCATACAAGCAGGTCATCCGAATTTTTAAGGAAAATAATGATGACCAACCAAGTGATTGAGTTTGCGCCTTTTCATCTTGCTGAGGGCAAGAGTGAAAGTGATCTTGTTGCTGCTTCTGAGCGGTTTCAGACTGAGTTTTTGAATGAGCACAAAGGATTTGTGCGCCGTTCTTTGGTGAAGCATGAGGATGGTGCCTATGCTGATATTGTTGTTTGGGCAGACAGCAGTGCCAGTGAGAAAGCTTTTGCTGCTGCTGGCCAACATGAAGCCGGGCAGGCGTATTTTTCTTTGATTGATATGAGCCGTGAGCATCAGCCGCGCAAAGCTGGTGCAATGGAATTCTTTATTGTGGTGGGTACTTATGGCTGAGCCTTTTAAAGAGGTCTTCAATCAAGCATCAATTGAACGGATGGCCTCTGCTTTGGCAGAGGTTCATCCCTCATTTATTGCTTCTCGTTTCACAGTTGAAGCCATGGATGGATTGAGTGAGTTGGAGCTGAAAGAGCGCTCGCTCCATCTGGCGCGTTGCTTGCGTCGTTATCTTCCTGAGGATTATAGCGAAGCGCTGCGGGTTATGATGGCGACGCTCTCCGCTCCATTGGCTATGGAGGATGAGCCAGTCTGGGAGAATGATGGAAGCGGGCTTTCCGGCTTCGTCACAATGCCATTCTCCGATTATGTGTTGCTTTATGGCCTAGAGAAATTTGAGCTCTCTATGGCTGCTATGAAAGAGATGACGCGTCGCTTTTCAGCTGAGTTTGCTATTCGTCCGTTTATTGAACGCTATGAAGAGGAGGTGATGACGCTTCTTGCAGAGTGGGCTGAGGATGAATGTGCGCATGTGCGGCGGCTTGTTTCTGAAGGAACACGACCAAGGTTGCCATGGGGACAGCGATTAAAGGGCTTTATCGAGACCCCTGATAAGTGCCTGCCATTGTTAGAGAAGCTTAAAGATGATGAGACTGAGTATGTGCGCCGGTCTGTTGCCAATCATCTGAACGACATTTCCAAGGATCACCCTGATTTAACTGCTGAGGTTTGCGGGCGCTGGCTCGAGCAATCAACCGAGCGCAGATTGCGGCTGGTAAGGCATGCGTTGCGAAGCAATGTGAAGGCGGCTCATCTGCCGAGCCTCGCTGTGCTGGGGTATGATGCAGAGCATACGCGTGTGGTGCGCAGTGCCTTGGATACTGATCAGGTGGTCTATGGATCAGGGCTGACCTTTTCTGCGGAGATAAGCAATGCCTCTGAGAAGGCAGTTCCGTTTATGCTCGACTTTGTCATCTACCATCGCAAAGCGAATGGGGCACTGGCCCCAAAGGTGTTCAAATGGCGGAGAGGCGAGTTGAGCGCTGGGCAGACGCTTCGTGCTTCAGGCAAACATAGCATTCGGCCAAACACAACACGTCGGTATTATGAGGGAGAACATCGGCTGGCAGTGTTGCTGAACGGAGTTGAGACGCCGATTGGCTCCTTTGAATTGGTTGGTGTTGAAGAGGTGGTTGCTTAACTGCCGAATGAGCAGGCCTTGACACAGTGTGATAATAGATTATCTAAAATGACAATTTATTATTTGTGTGTTGAGGGCATCATGCGTTTAGAAGGACATCTTGGACTTTCTACCCTTGTGAAGACATTTCCCTATCGGATTTGTCTTACATGGGCGGGTGTTCTTGCAGAGAATTTCTTGATGGCACTGATCCCGTTGCTCATCGGGTTTGCCATTGATGGCCTGCTTCAAGGGGCATTCGACCATGTCATTGTAATGGGTGGTGTTCTTGTTGGGCTGACGGTGATCGCGGTAGCGCGCCGGATTTACGATACCCGCGCCTATGGCACAATCCGACTCCACTTGGGGGCGGAGCTGGATCAGAGGCACCAGACTAAGCCGGTTTCGAAACGAGCGGCGCGGTTGAATATGAGCAGAGAGCTGGTGGACTATCTGGAGGAGGAAGTACCTGAAGTGCTTTCAGCTGTTATCCAGATTATTGTCGCTCTCGTGGTGCTTGCAGGGTTCCATTTGTGGCTGTCAACGTCGGCGTTTACTGTCGTCGTTCTGATGCTGCTTACTTACTCGGCATTTAACAGTCGGTTTTATTTGCTCAATTCCGCCCTGAATGCAGAGACAGAGAACCAGGTGCATGTGCTTGAGAGAGGGAGTCGGCGTGGTGTCTGGAGACATCTGCGTGCGCTAAGAATGCATGAAGTTCGTCTTTCTGACACGGAAGCCATCGTTTATGGTGTGATTTTCCTGTTTCAGATTGCGTTTATTGTGTCCAATTTGATCCTGGCGGCTGGATTGCCTGACATGAGTACAGGCATGATATTTTCCATCGTGGCTTACTCATGGGAGTTCGTGGAGGCGGCCATTATGCTGCCCATGACGATGCAAAGCCTGACACGCCTGAATGAGATCACTGCGCGTATAAATAATGTAGAAGAAGAGTAAGTAGGGTGGGAAGAGCTGGCGTTGTGACCAGCTCTTAAAGTCGCGCGATCAGATCAGCGATGGTTTGACAGGCGCGGCCGTGCTCCATTGGCGATTTTACGCAGGCCTTTGAAGTCCAGAACGGCAATCTTGTGCTTGCCAATGAGCTTGACTGCGCCTTCCTTCTCCAAACTCTTCAGAACACGGCTTACGGTCTCAGCACGCAGGCCGAGATAGTCAGCAATGGATTGTCGGGAGATTGGCAGAGTGAACTCTTCCACAAAGCGTGGAATGCTCATGCGGTTGCGGAGCTCAAAGATAAAGGAAGCCATGCGCTCTGTTGGGGTTTTCTTGCCCAGATCAGAGGAATGGTCGAACTGCTGGTGCATGATATCAGTCGCGCGGCGCCAGTAGATGCGGCGCAGGTTGGAGTCCAGCAACAGCAATTCTTCGAAGACATTGCGTGGAACCAGCTTCACTGAAGTTGGCGCAAGAGCGACGACTTCACCAGATGCGTGACGGTCTGCACGGTTCATGTCCAGATACTCACCTGGGAAGCGAAGTGTGAGTAGGGAGCGGCGTCCATCACTTAAGTGGCTCTCAACAGCGATCACGCCATTGAGAACTGCGAATACAACAGGTTCCGGAAAGTCTTCTGGCGCCAGTTGATCACCTTCGTTCAGCTCGATGGTTCTGGCGGCACGTAATTCTGCTTTTTCGAAATGATGATGCATCGGACGACAAAGGCATTCCTCGCCCTTAAAACCGCAGGATTCCTGAACACATTCAAACGAAAGATGGTCAAGTGATGACGCTATCTTTGGAGGGGTTGTCCCCGACATGCGTTAAGCTCCCCGCTTATTACGTGATTTGGCGTAAAGTCCCCTGTAGTCAAGGACATTGATATAAATCAATATTCCAAGGATTACTTTTATTCAACATTTTGTTACCGGATGAGCGTGAAAAAATATCATTCTTTAGAACTCCTAAATCTGACTTCTGATTGCAATCAATGAAAGTACTTCACCTCCATGCAGAAATAATGCGTATTCGGGGATCGATGCTGCCTGACAACGAATCTTGTTAGTATCATCCCAGCCAAACTGGGGGTAACAATGCGCCTTCTCGTCAGTATGTCGATTGCTTTGATGACAAGCACTGCGGCATTCGCAACAGATTTAGGGCCTGTTGCAAAGATAGAGCAGAAACCTGCTCTTGTAGAACTGGGAAAACGCTTATTTTATGATAGCCGTTTGTCTGGTGACACCAACCTTAGCTGTTCAACATGTCATGATCCAGCTAAGGGGTTCACAGACGGCGAAAAGCTTTCTACTGCATATACAGGTACAGAAGGTTTCCGTAATACGCCAACACTGGCGAATGTCGGACACCGGGCAGCCTGGATGCATGATGGCCGTTTAGGTACAAACCTGAACGATGTCTCTCGTGGTATGATCACAGAGACTTACATCATGAACATGGATATGCGCATCATGCAGGAGCGCATGAAGCAAGATCCTGTTTACGTTGAAATGTTTAAAGCTGCGGGTAAGGGTGAACCATCTAACGGTGGTGCTCGTGGTGCTTTAGAAGCATTCCTTAAATCCATTACATCTCAAGGTTCCGCGTTTGACCGTGGTGAGCTGACCGTTTCTGAAAGGCGCGGTTATGAACTCTTCATGGGCAAAGCAGGATGTTCTTCCTGTCACTCCGGTAACCGCTTCACAGATGATCAGCCACACAATATCGGTGTTCCTAACAACCCTGATATCTGGTCCGATCCTCTGCGTCACATCACCTACGTGACCTACGCGAAGTTCATGGGCGTTAACAACTACATGAACCTGCGTGAAGACCAGGGTGCATTCATCCGGGATCATAAAGAAGAGAACAAGCGTTCCTTCCTGACCCCAACTCTTCGTGAGCTGACATACACTGCGCCTTACATGCACAACGGCATGCTGGCGACACTTGAAGACGTTGTAGAATTCTACAACCAGGGTGGCGGTGATGATGTCAACAAAGACTCACGTCTGAAGCCTCTCAATCTGAAGAACAGCGAAAAGGCCAATCTGGTCGCGTTCCTGAAGACCTTGTCTGGCGACAGCTTCGATACTCCTGAATATGTTTGGACAGCCGACGATTACTCTTACGAGTTGATCGAAGACTGGAAAAACAAGAAGAACTAGGGGGCTGCTAAAATGACAACATTCAAAAAAACCATTAGTGTGATTGCACTTGCTGGTGTTTCCATTGTTGCAGTTGCAGCTGGTGTTCAAGCGGCTGAAAAACGCCCGGCAGAACTGGCTCCTTTGGGTGAGCCTCCTTCTCCACCAGATAACCCAATGACACCTGAAAAGGTTGAGCTGGGCAAGCTCCTGTTCTTCGATCCACGTCTGTCCGGTAACGGTGCGATGCCATGTTCGGCATGTCACTTGCCAGAGCTTGGTTGGGACTTCCCAGACAAGATCTCTCTGGGCTATCCGGGTACAGTTCACTGGCGTAACTCACCAACAATCGTGAACACTGCGTATTACGGTAATCTGTTCTGGACTGGTGTTTCCAAATCTTTGGAAGCAGAAGCTCGTACAGCTGCTCGTGGTGGTGTTGCCGGTAACGGTGAAGACGACATGATGGAAGCGCGCCTTGCGTTTATTCCTGAGTATCGTGAGCGCTTCAACGATGTGTTCGGTACCGAATACCCTCTGATGCGTGACGCTTATATGGCGATTGCTGCATTTGAGCGGTCAATCGTTCAGCGTGATACTCCGTTTGATCTGTACATGCTCGGCGATGATGATGCTCTGAGTGATCAGCAGAAGCGCGGTATGGAACTGTTCACCGGTAAGGCTGGGTGTTCTACCTGTCATGATGGTGCTCTGATCTCCAACCAGAAGTACTACAACCTCGGCGTTCCAGCTTATGACGGTTGGGAAGACGATGAACTTGCGCAAATCACCTTCCGCTTTGAGCTTTATGCAAAAGGCTCCACGGAAGAGAAATACCGCAAGTGGAAGGACGATCCGGGCCTTTATTTCGTGACCAAGCAGAATGCTGACCTCGGCAAGTTCCGTGTGCCTTCTCTGCGTTACACCAAGTACACCGCTCCTTACATGCACAACGGCATGTTGGAAACTCTGGAAGACGTAGTTGAGTTCTACAACCAGGGTGGTGGCACTAACGACTGGGCCGCAACGAAAACCGACCTGATCAAACCTCTCGGTCTGACTGACAAAGAGAAAGCTGATCTGGTGGCCTTCGTTGAAAGCTTCACTGGCGAGCGTCTTCTCATGGAAACACCTGATCTTCCTGAGTATGAACCGCTTCCGGCTGTAACGAATTAAGAGGAGATGGAGATGACACATCAACCTAAGTCCGTCTCTCCTGAGATGATTGAGGTCGTGAACGGCCCTGAGGAAATTGCAAAAACTGGCAAGCGTTGTGTGATGACACGCCGTCAGTTCCTGCTGACTTCCGGTATTTCTACCTTCACCGTTATGGTGGCTCTCAAGTCTGGTCCTTCCTCTGCGAAGGTGCCTGCGATGGTCTCCACTTATGAGCGCAAGTTCATTTGTAAGCTTTCTGAGCTGAAAGAAGACGAACCGCTCGACTTTAACTATCCGGACGAAGGCGCTTATTGCGAGTCCATGATTGTTAAGTTGGGCAAGGAAGCTGGTGGCGGTATTGGCTCTGACAAGGACATTGTAGCGTTCAACTATACCTGTACTCACCAGGGTGGTCCGCTGCAGGGTACCTATCAGAAAGGTGATAAGGCTCTGGGTCCATGCCCACTGCACCTGACCACCTTTGACCTAACCCGTCACGGTATCTTCATCTCCGGCCAGGCTTACCAGAGTCTGCCTCAGGTTCTTCTCGAGCTGGACGGCGACGATGTTTACGCTGTTGGTATGTTCGGGCTGATCTATGGCCGCTACGACAATCTCAAAGGGTGAGGAGTAAAACATGTCAACTCCCTACTACATTCCTGGAACAAACATTCCGCTGCCTCCGGTAGATGCTGATGTTCTTTCCACTGCTTGTGATTATTGCATCGTAGCGTGTGGTTATAAGATCTATCGCTGGCCTGTTAAGGCTGGAAAAGTAGGTGGTGAAAACGCCGCTGAAAATGCCTTTGGCGTCGACTTCCCGGTTGATCCGCTGGGCCCATGGGTTGCTCCAAACCAGTACAACGTTGTGCTGCACAAGGGCGAACCTCACCATGTGATCATCATTCCGGATAAAGATACCAAGCATGTAAACATCAATGGTAACTCTTCTATCCGTGGTGGTGCGCTGGCGAAGAAGGTTTACAACCCTCAGACCCCAACTCGTGATCGTCTGAAGTCACCTATGATCCGCATGTTCGGTACGTTGATGCCGGTCACCTGGGATCTGGCTCTGGAAATTGCTGCGGAAGTTGGTAAGCACGTTATCAAGAAGCACGGCGAGAACGCTTTCTGCGTGAAAACATTCTCCTACGGCTACATGGAAAACACCTACGCGATTTCCAAGTATGCTCTGCGCTCTGTTAGCACTGCGAACTTCACATTCCACGACACTCCATCTGATGTGACGTCCACTCCGGGCTTCCGTGATGCTGGTTTCGACAACTTTGGTCCTTCTTATCAGGACTGGAAAGATGCCGAGACTCTGATGATCTGCGGTACCGATCCATACGAGTCCAAGACCATTTTGTTCACTGACTGGATTATGCCAGCCATCCAGAACGGTCAAAAGACAATCTTCATGATCCCGCGCCGTACTGCTGGTGTGGCTTATGCGGAGAAGAATGGTGGTCTGTGGCTCGACATCCAGCCAGGTACTGACCTTCTCGTTGTGAACGCGATTGCTCGTGTGATCATCGAAAACGGTTGGCAAGACGCTGAATGGATCCGTGATTGGGTCAACAACAAGTGGGAGAGCTCCTCAGGCTTCGGTCAGGGTACTCGTAACACTCCATGGCAGTGGCGTACGACCTGGGGCAAATTCCAGACCAAAGGCTACGACGACTTCGTTAAATGGCTGATGGCTCAGGATGAGTTTGAACCGACAGCTGCTGCTGAAACTGCTCAGATCGATGTAGAGAAAATCTACAAGGCTGCTGAGTGGATGGCTAAGCCTCGTGATGATGGCTCCCGTCCTAAGACGTCTATCATGATCGAAAAGGGCTTCTACTGGTCCAACAACACCGGTAACACCAATGCGATTTCGTCTCTTGGTATTATCACGGGTTGTGGCGGTCGTCCGGGTCAGGTCATTGGCCGTGCTGGTGGTCACCAGCGTGGTGGTTTGAAGGGTGGGTCTTACCCACGCAACAAGTCTCCTGAGAAGCTGCCAGGCCGTCGTCGTCGCGCAATGGATACCGACCGGTATCTGATGAGTGGTCACACCCGCTTTGCTCACGTGATTGGCAACACCTGGATTCAGTCCATGTGTGGTTCCCAGTCTCTTGCTGCAAAGTTTGAAGAGCTGACTGTTCAGAACCCAAATCAGGTGCGTTCTTACGACAAGCAGACCATAATCGACACTCTGAAAAAGCGTGTAGATAGCGGTGGTATGGTTGTGGTGAACCAGGACATCTACCTCGTAGATCCAATTGGTGCACGTTTCGCAGATATCGTGTTCCCAGCTGCTGGTTGGGGCGAAGATACATTCACCCGTGCAAACGGTGAGCGTCGTCTGCGTCTGTATCCAAAATTCTACGATGCACCGGGTGAAGCGAAACCTGACTGGTGGATTGTTGCGAACCTCGCGAAGAAGATGGGCTTCAAAGGGTACGATTGGAAAGACTCCAACGAAGTACTTGAAGAAGCAGCACGCTTCTCCCGTGGCAGCCGTAAAGACTTCTTTATGCTGAAGGTTGCTGCTCAGAAGGAAGGCAAGACTCTTCACGAGAAGTTTGCTGAGTTCGGTACTGATGGTATTCAGGGCCCAGTTGTTATGCTTGAAGACGGAACCCTGCAGGGTACCCAGCGCTTGCATGACACAACCCGTGAACTGTCAGCGACTGGTCCAACCGGTTCCAACCGCTACAACAAGAAGCTCACTCACTTCAACTCTCAGACTGGTAAGTGTAACATCCAGAAGAGCCCATGGAGCCTGTTCTCCGATTACTGGGCATGGATGAAGCCGAAGGATGATGAGCTTTGGGTGACTTCCGGTCGTATCAACGAGCGTTGGCAGTCTGGTTATGATGACCGTCGTCGTCCTTACATCGTGCAGCGCTGGCCTGAAAACTGGGTTGAAATCCACCCAGATGATGCGAAAGAGCGCGGTATCGAGAACGGTGACTACGTGATGCTCTTCTCTGACCGTATTCCGGTTCAGACAGACACCACAGTGGGCATTGAAGGCGATGACTTCACCTTTACAAAACTGATGGATGAAGGCCATATCGAGCTGACTGAAGGCGCTATTACTGCGGTAGCAATTGTTACCCCAGCGCTGAAGAAGGGCATGCTTTACATGGACTTCCTGCACACCGCACAGCCAGCGAACGCTCTGTCTGGCCGCGTGGTGGACTGGATCAGCGGTAACTACAACTACAAGATGGGTGTTGGTCGCATCAAAAAGATCGGCACAAGCCCATACAAGGATAGTTTCCGGTCTATGTCTTTCGCACGTCGCGATATTGCATAGGAAATCAGGAGCTGGCGGGGCTATCCCGCCAGTTCTTTTTCCGCTTGTGCCAAGGGGCTCGCGCACTTGAGCCGTTTTGCAGAAGTGGGCCTTAAGTCAGTTTGTTTTCAACCTGCTTTAAGTTTTTGTTTTGCGTATTCTTGCCCGAACACCGGAGTCCACTACTCGGGAATACGCTTGAGGAGAAAAGCCAATCATGACGGTTTCCATCAGGCATTTAGATCAGGATTTTGCAGTGGAGCAGACCGAAGCTACTGATAAGCTCGTGAAAATCTTGTGTGAGTTGCTTGCAAACGGCGAAGAGCGCGAAAAGTGTTTGTCCGCTCAAATTCTTGGAAAATTTGGCACTTCGACTGCTCATGCTGCGCTTGCTGAAGCGTTGCGAGATGAAGATGAAGACGTCCGCAGTGATGCGGTTGAAGCTCTTATCAGTGCAGGCAAGGGCCTGGATGCTGATGTTCTGCTGTGGAGTTTGCAGAGTGATCCAGTGCTGGAAGTGAAGCTTTCTGCCATTGACGGACTTGCAATTGTTGGCGGGACAGTTGCGGAAGACTGGCTGACGAAGCTGGCTAAAGACCGTTGCGAAGATGATGTTGCATGGGACGGTTATGGCGCTGAATGGGATGACTGGCTGGATGTGCAGCGCAAGTCCATTCTGGCGCTGGGCACGTTGAAATGTGAAGCATCTGCTGCGGCTTTGTTGGAAGCTGCACGTGATCCATTTGGTCAGGAAGTTTGGCCGGAAGTGACCATGGCGCTTTCTGAAATGGGTGTTGCTGGATTGCTTGAACTGGCATCTCTGGCGACGGACGCTTCTGCGCGCGTGCGTGAACATACGGCTCGAGCGCTTTCCTCTGCGAAGGATGAGCGGGTTGGTGAGATCCTACGCGTTTTGTTCGCAGACGCTGATCCTGATGTGCGTGTTGCTGCAGCTGAAGTGCTGATGGCCCGTGGTGAAGAAGCTGATCTGGCTGTGTTGCTGGCTGACAGCGAGCCGCAAATGCGCCGCCTGGCGCTGAAGGCATCTGGCAAACTTTCCTACTCAAAGCTTGAAACGGTTGCTTTTGAAGACGAGGAAGAAACCCTGCGTATTATGGCGCTTGGGCGGATGGCTTCTTCTGATATCACCAAACCGGATGCGCTGATTGAGCGGATTGAACGCTCTTTGCGCAGTGCGAGTGATGCGTTTGTTGCTGCGCTGGTGCCTGTGCTTGCGAAAGTTGAGACTGAAGCTGCGGCGGCTCTGTTGAGCGAGATTGCTGTCCACCGTCAAGAAGAGGCGGTGTTGAAGGCGTTTATCGTGCTTCACGGTGAGAAGCCGAGTGTTGATGGTCTAGCCGTTTTGCAGGAGCAGGTGACAAGTGCAGAACAGGAAATCCGCCTTGCTGCTTTGAACTCTCTGGCCAAGCTGGCTGAAGGTGAGGGCGATATTGCGGACAATGCTGCTGTACAACTGGTTTGGGCAGTTTCTGGCAAGTTGATGCCAGAAGCGCATGATCAGGATATTCTCGATAGCGCAAAAGAGAAGGATCCGTCCGATCTCGGTAGCAATGGCAAGGGTGACGGCAAGCAGCCGCGCATTCAGATCGACCGTGAAGGCAATGTGATTGAGCCTCAGGCGCCGAATGAAGTTGTGGCTGAGGAAGATGTTGTAGCCGAAGAGCCTTCTGCTGAAGAGCTGGTTGCCAAGGTCACTGCTGGTGCTGATCCAATTGTTGCTGAAGACGTGCCAGAGGGCGCTATTGAGAATGTTGAAGATCTGCCTGACAATGTTGTTGCCTTCCCGGGTTCAACGCTCGGTGCGATCCTGAACACTGAAGACGAGATTGAGAAGCTGGCTGAAGAGCCTGTCGATCTTGGTAAGAAAGACATGCACTTTCTTGAGCTTGCGAATGAACTGATTGAGAAGAAGCGCGTTGTTCCAGGTCGTCCGGATGATCCTGCTCTGGACATTCGTTTGCTGGCCTTGCGCATATGTGGTGATGCGAAGCGGCCTGAACTGATTGATGCGCTGGTATCTGCTTTGTCTGATCGTCAGATGCAGGTTCGGTTTGCTGCAAGTCAGAGCCTTGTTCATTTGGTTGAGAATGGGCTTGAGCTTTCTGAGGAAGCCATCGAGCGTATCCTTGCTTTGCCACCAGAGAATGATGTGGCTGTGCGTGCAATGCGTGTTGAGCTGCTTGGCACCTCCTCAAATCCAGAAGCTGAGAAGGTTGTGACGGCAGCCCTGAAGGACAAAACTGACGCTGTTTCTGCCTCAGCGCTGAAAGTTTTGGCCGGAAAACCTGACACTAACATTGATGTGCGTAGCTATCTCAAAAGCCCGCGTCGCCGCCTGCGAGTGACTGCGCTGGAGCTTGTGAGTGCAAACTCAGATACCAGTAATCTGGATGAGATTTTCGAAGCTGCGCAGATGGAAAATGGCGTTCTTATTCCAGGAGCTGCAACGTGTTTGCGCTGCTATGCTCAGGAGAGTGTTCTTGGTGCTATGGAGCAGTGGCTGGATGGAGATCTTTCCCGCAAGCTGGCGGCTCTTGAAGTGCTGAACAAATACGTGGCTTGAGGTTTCTGCTCTCAAATGAGGCGAAACCAAATCTCGTGATGGGCATCGGTATTTATCTGGTGCGGAATACGTTGTAAGGAAACCTGCTGGCGTTCGCTGGCAGGTTTTCTTTTTTGGAGGGGGCATCATGCGATCCAAGACACTTTCTACCGGTTACAAGATGCCAATGCTGGGCCTTGGTACGGTGAACTTTGGAGAGGGTAAGACCTATCCTGCACTTCGTGCGGCGTTGACTGCTGGGTATCGCCACATCGATTGCGCGATGATGTACGACAATGAAGCTGAGATTGGGCAGGCGATTGCTGATGCCATGAAGGAAGAGGGCATCAAGCGCAGCGAACTCTTCATCACTTCCAAGCTATGGAACAGCTTTCATAAGCCTGAAGATGTGAGAGGCGCGCTGGAAAAGACGCTTGCGGACCTTCAGCTGGATTATCTTGACCTTTACCTCATGCACTGGCCTGTGGCGCTGAAGACGGGCGTGAAGAAGCCTACCAGTTCAGAAGATTATTTTTCGCTTGAAGATGTGCCGCTGATGGATACATGGCGAGCGCTGGAAGAGTGCTTTGATGATGGTCTGGCGAACACAATTGGTGTTTCCAACTTCAGCACGCAAAAGCTGGAAGATTTGATTATGGAAGCGCGGGTTGTTCCGGCTGTTAATCAGGTGGAGTTGCATCCTTTCCTTCAGCAGAATGATCTTCGCTCGTATTGCCTGCACAACAACATTGCGCTGACCGCATACTCTCCGCTTGGACGTGGTGTTCCAGCGGATCTGACGGACGCGCAGAAGCAGGATGTTGTTCTCGCTCATCCTGTCATTGAAGAGATTGCCGAGAAGCATGACGCTACGACATCTCAGGTGGTGCTGAAATGGGCGATCCAGAACGGGGTTATCGTTGTGCCAAAGTCAGGTAATCCTGAACGTCTGGCGCAAAACCTGGCGGCGCTTGTATGCGATCTTGATGAGCATGATATGTCCCGAATTGCGCATCTGGACAAGAACCATCGCTTTATTCCAGGCGATGAGTACTTCTTGTCCGGCAGCCCGTATACCTGGGAAAGCCTTTGGGACGAGCCGCGCCCTGAGTAAGGGGTCTTAGACCTTAAAACTGGAGGAGTCGCGTACCAATAAATGCGGCTCTACCCGTTCTGTGGTGGTTGGTGTTGGTTCTCCATCCAGACGTTTGATGAGTAAGTTGGCAACGTCCTTTCCGATGGTGCGCGGGTAACTTTCAACCGAAGTCAGCGCTGGGGTCCAGGCTTCACCTTCCGGCAGGTTGTCGAAGCCGACGACGGCCAAGTCTTCGCCTATATTGCGGCCTGCTTTCTTGAGTTCTGCTGCCGCGCCGACTGAGACAAGATCATTGTGGCAGAGCAGGGCGGTGAACTCAGCCTTGTTTGAGACGAGTTGCTGCGCTTTTATGCGTCCGCATTCACGATCAAAGCCACATACTTCCACATGGATGTCAGTTTCAGGAATGCCTGCTGCTTTTAAGGCATCGTAGAAGCCGCGTTTGCGCTCTCGACCCGGCATGGTTTCCTGCAGGCCTGCAATCATTGCGAATTTGCGATGGCCTTGCTCAAGCAGATGCTTTGTGGCCAGCTGGGCAGCCTGATAATTATTGGAGCCAATGTAGTCCATCGCCAGACCTTCAATTTCCCGGCAGAAGGTGACCACGGGAATTCTGCGCGTGTTGGCGATCTCGAAGTCACTTCTTTTCGTGCCTGCGCTCGGGCTGATTGCGATGCCTGCGACGCCGTGGCCGATGACTTCTTCAAGCATGGTTTGCTGACGCTTGGTGTCTTCGCCGACATTGGCGATAACGGGCAGGTAGCCGTGCTCTGAGAGAGCAGCTTCCAGTGAAGTGCAGAACTCAGCGTAAAATGGAATTGAAATATCCGGCACGAGAACGCCGACCAGTCGCGAACGGCCTGACCGGAGTTTGGCGGCGTTGTAATCTCTGACAAACCCCAGCTCTTGCATAGCTTTCTTTACGCGAGCTTTGGTTTCATCGGTCATTCGACCTGTGTCATTTATGGTATTCGAGACAGTCGCAACGGATACTCCCGCTGCTTTCGCAATATCGGACACAGTAACTTTGGATTTTCTTAAAGGCATGAATTTGCTTTATTTATAAAGTAAGTTGAATTATCAGGCGACAATAACACCTGAATCGTGTGCGTGTGAGCTATATTTTTGTTTTTTCTATGTAAATGTTATTTGGATTACGTATAGGTTAGAAAATTAGCCGGTTAAATACTTCTCCATTTTTCCTGTAAGATGAAATATTTTCAATCACTTGACGCCCCATTTCTCGTCTTGTTTCGAGTGTAGCACTCGCGAGGTGAGGGGTCAGGGTTGTGTAGGGGGACGTGATCAGCTCGTTGGGAACATTGGGCTCATCTGGAAATACATCCAAGGCTGCCGCCCCGAGTGTTCTGTTCTCAAGTGCAGTGATCAAATGTTGAGTGTTTACTAATGAACCACGGGCGATATTGATCAAAAGCCCGCTCGGGCCCAGAGCTTCTAATATATTAATATCTATAATATTTTTTGTGTCAGGGCTGCCAGATGCAGCAATGACAAGCACGTCGGATTCGCTTGCCAATTCCAGCGGAGAGGACCGGCATTGTTTATCTTGTTTCGGGTCTGCGTTGCGATCACAGTACAAAATTTGCATGCCAAATGTGCCGCCTAAAATTTTGGCGGCTTTTCTGCCAATGCGTCCATATCCAAAGATGCCGAGTGTTTTACCTCGCAGGCTGTAGCCGATACCTAATTTGCCATTGAGCCAGTCCCCATTGCGGATAAAGCGGTCTCCCTCTGCAATTCGGCGAGAGGATGCCAGAGCAAGGGCCACGACGTGATCGGCCACGGCTTCGGTCAAGGCGTCTGGTGTGGTTGTGATGATGATGTTTCTATCGCGGGCCTGTTTCAGGTCAACTTTATCGTAACCTGCGCCATAGACCGCAATAAGCTCAAGGTTGGGCATTTCTGCCATCAGCTCACTGGAGAGGCCGACATCGCCCTTGGTTGCGACGATGCGGATATTCGGCAAGGTTTGAGCTCTCAGCTCTTCGTTTTGTTGAAGGTACCAATAGCGAGCGAGCGGGGTGCATTTTTCCAGCTCCTCGTTGATTTCATTGGGCGCATAAGGGCTTAGTTGAAGAACATCGATCATAGAACAATCATCTGAAGATTACTTGAGCATCAAAGTCAAGAATGCATCAAGTTGCAGACGTTCGCCAGTAGGGAGTACTGACTGCCCCACAGATGCCTGCATTGCAAACTGTTAGAAACTCGCAGATCTCATGTGAATGTGAAAATCAGATAGAGAACGCCTACAAGAACACTTGTTACAGCGACGGTGCCACAGAAGTCAGTTGCCGCACACTGAATAGTCTTAAAAGGAAGTCGACGCATAATAACACCCCCAACCTTGGAGAGACCCCACAATCCCTCTCAGATATATTAGGAAGATGCGCTGTAAATAAGTAGACTACATAATGTCGCAGTCTGGTTAGAGAACATGGTTGTTCGCTTATGACGTAGCCTTTAGAATTCTTCTATCTAACTGATTTTTATATTTATTTCATTTGGTTTGAGAGGCTTGCCGTCAAAGGGTCCGGTTTAGGGTGGCAAGCTTGTTAGCTTAGGGCGGCTGTTGTAAATTAATAAACTTCCAAGGCTGCAAATAGCTTAAAAAACAAGAATAATTGGAGTGTGAGTGGTGGCCCGTCCAGCAAACCTCTCGAATGCGGTTTACGACAAGATGAAAGATGCTGTCGACTCCGGAGAATTTCCGGAAGGTCTTAAGCTTCCGACAGAAAATGCGCTGTGTGAGCGTTATGGCGTCTCACGTCCTGTTGTGCGCGGTGCGATGGAGCGCCTGCGTAAAGAGGGCTACATCAAGACTGTGCGTGGTTCTGGCAGCTTTGTCATCAGGGAGCACGTTACTCCAACGCCTTTTGCGCCTACACTGGGAGAGTTTGCGATTTCCGGCATTGGTGATGTCATTCAATGCCAGGAAACCCGTATGGCCTTTGAAGGCGAGATGGCGGCGTTGGCTGCTGAGCGCTGGACAGATGAAGAGATGGCAGAGCTGGATGCAGCGCTGGCACAGATTCACAGTGACGGACTAGACTCTGTTGGCACCATTGATGGCGATATGCGGTTTCATGCAGCGGTCGTGAAGGCTGCCAAGAATGAGTATGCGGCGGCTGTTTACGAAGTCATGAAGCCGCAGATCCTTGTTGGTATGAATATGAGCAAGGGACTGTACCCGTTGCTGCCTGAGTTTGCACGTCGGCATGGGATTGAAGAGCACAAGGCCATTCTGGATGCGATCAGAGCCCGCGATGTTGAAGGTGCACGTCGTGAGATGCGAAATCACATTGGTTTCTTTGGGGATCAGTTCAAATAGAAAAGGCTCGCTTCATTTGTTGCGAGCCCTCTCACAATCTCACTATCAAATACTGCGGTCTTGCATGAAGGCTTCGACCTGATCGCGTGTCGGGATTGGGGCGACTGCTCCATAGCCTTGCGTTGTGAGCGCTGCTGCTGCGTTGGCGTATTTGAGACTGTCTTCCAGTGACTTACCTGCCACTACGTTGGTGAAGAAAGAACCGGAGAAGCAGTCACCAGCGCCGGTGGCATCAATGGCTTCTACTGGATTGCCAGCAACGCGCTTTCTCTCAGAGGTCGTCGCGTACATCGCGCCCTCTTTGCCCAGCTTCAAAATGACATTCTTTGAACCCAGATTGAGGTAGAAGTCGCAGATCTTGTCTGGATCGGAGAGGCCAGTCAGTACTTCAGCTTCATCGACACTTGGCATGATGAAGTCGACGAGGCGGGCGGTTTCGTGGATGATGCCGCGGGCGCGGTTCAAATCCCAGAGCTTCAGGCGCAGGTTGGTGTCAAAGGAGGTGAGGGTTCCACCTTCTTTAGCGATCTCAATGCCTTTGAAAACACTGTCGCATGAGCTGGTGGAAATGGCCTGCGTAATGGCGGTGACATGGAAGAGTTTGGCAGCACGAATAGCATCTGCTGGCAGTTGATCTGGTGTGATCTGTGAGGCTGCAGAGCCTTTGCGTGCGAAGCTGAAATGATGGCCTTGCTCATCATGAGAAATAAAGTAGATGCCAGTTGGCGCAATCGGATTACGCTCGACAAGATGCGTCTTGACGCCTTCTTTTTCCCAAAGATCGATGAATTTGTTGCCGAATACATCATCGCCCAGATGGGTCAGGATAGCGACGTTTGCTCCCTGACGAGCTGCGCAACATGCGAAATTGGAGGCATCTCCCCCAAAGCCTGACAGGTAGTCTGGGCCTTCTCCGCTGTATTCCTTGACCTGATTGAACTCGAACAATGGCTCCCCAAAGCTGATGATTTCTGCGGTCATTTTGTCCTCATTGTTCAAAGTGTATCAGGCAGCATGCGTCACTTTTGGCCAGTCCTTTCAGTTCCCTGCAAGAGGAGCGGTTGCTATGATGCAGGAAAGATTCTGATGCTGGGAGTTTTGTGGCAGCTAATTGGTAGACCATTTTCCGATATTTCAGGGTATTTTGCAATTAGCTGCTTACACTTATTTTCGTTGATTTTATTGAAATTCTTGATGAACTAAATATGGGAATTTATTCGATTTACAAAGAGGCGCTACTTTGAGGGTAAAATTGGTCGGCCAATATTGCCGCAAACCATTCTCTGGAATGGGCCAGTAAATCTCTTAGTGACGTTGTTTGCTTTTTAACTATGAAATAGGACTGGTATCATCTGAGTGGAATACGATTTGTGCCAGAGGTTGGAATGTTTCAGAAAATCAATATTGGGTCTTTGCCAAAGGGGCCGTGGAATACAATTTGTGATGTTCCGGGTGTCAAAGTCGGGCATGTAACACTGACTGATGGTGATTGTCAGACTGGCGTGACCGCGATTACCACTCATAATGAGAATGCCTTTAATCTGAGAACGCGTGCGGCTTCTCATGTGTTCAATGGGTTTGGCAAGAGTGTTGGCTTGGTGCAGGTTGAAGAGCTGGGAGAGCTGGAAACGCCGATCCTTTTGACGAACACGTTGAGTGTTGGTGCGGTGAGTGAAGGTTTGATTCAGCACACACTGGCGGAAACGCCGGACATCGACTTCGTGATGGGCACCATCAATCCTGTCGTGTTTGAGTGCAATGATGCTTTCCTGAATAAGATCAGTGCGTTGTATGTGCGCCCGCAGCATGCTCTTGATGCGATTGGCGCAGTTTCGGAAGAGTTTGAGCAAGGTGCGGTTGGTGCCGGGCGCGGCATGTCCTGCTATGGTCTGAAGGGGGGCATTGGGAGTGCTTCTCGTCAGGTGAAGCTTGGCAGCAAAGAGTACCATCTGGGTGCTCTGGTGCTTTCCAATATGGGACGGATGCCAGACTTTACATTGGCTGGACAACATCTTGGCCCGCAGATTGAAGAAAAGCTGGCACGTGATGAGAGCGGACCTGAAAAAGGGTCTATCATCATGATCATCGGAACGGATCTTCCGCTTAGCGAGCGTCAATTGAAGCGGGTTGCCAAGAGAACTTCTGTAGGACTTGCACGAACTGGTTCATTTCTTGGTCATGGAAGTGGCGATATAGCTTTAGCATTCACAACTGCGGATCCAGTGGACACAAAGAGCAGAAAACGCACGCATTCGGTGGAACAAGTCGATGAGCGGCGAATTGACAGGGTGTTTAGAGCGACTGCAGAAGCTACAGAGGAAGCTATCGTCAATTCAATGTTGAATGCAGAGCGTGTGACAGGCCGTGATGGCAACACGCGTTATGCATTGGGAGATTTTGGCGAGTTAATGGGGGATGCAAATGAATAAGCAGGAAATCAAGCTCCTTGATGAAGCTTTTGCCTTGCCAGAAAATACCAGGTGGTCCTCATTTGGAGAGGGCCATGCCAATGAAACCTGGTTGGGAGAAATAGACGGGGAGGAGCCTGTTGTTCTTCGTCGTCACAATCCAAATAGAACTGAAGAGCAGATCCTTTCAGAATTCAAGTGTCTGGATTTGCTGCACGATATGATCGGATATGAGGTTCCGAAGGCGCTATATGGCGTTAATCAGGAGCGTTTGACCGAGGTTGAGGGTGCTTACTATTCTGTCTTTGAGTTGATCGAAGGTGAGACGCCGCCACTGGATAAGATTGAGACCTGCTGCCAGAGTGGTCAGGCCTTGGCAAATCTACACATCAAGCTTTGGGAGGAGCGAGATGCGTTTCGATTTGCGGAGGAGGAACGTCCGGGTGTTAGCAAAGAGACCCTGAAGTCAGGATCTGACTTGCTGGCAGCGCTTTCTGAGATGGAGGCTTCTAAGAATATCGATTCCAAGTATCTGAGCACTGCTTATTGGGCTGAGGTGGAGAAGGCGCTCGATGAAGCGCTGGGTAAGCTTGGCAACCTGAATGAAACAAAGCACCTGATCCATGGTGACTTCGGACCACCAAACACACTCATCAGTGAGAATTCTGGTGAGTTGGTTGGCGTGCTTGACTGGGATGAATGCCGTTGGGACCTGCCGGTCTATGATGTTGCTGGTGTTTATCCATTCCTGTGCGAGATCGACAAATCTCTCGGTGAGGCGTTTGTGGATGCCTACTTTGCAGGATTGAAAGGCTCCTCTCATCCGCTTGCAACGCGAGAAAGCGAAATACGCGCACTCATGGCAGCTGTACAATATGTAGCTACATATAAAGAGTTTGAGCTGATGGTTGAAAACCATCTTGATGAGCCTGAGTATCTGGCGCAGCTGCTTGAGCAGCTGGCCTGACCATCATTCACGCTCTCTCACGGGATATGCTTTACCCGTGAGAGAAGCTTGGTCCTGCTTCTGACCATTTGATGTTGTTTTTATCCAGGTAGTTCAGAGCCTTACGGATATCCAGAAAGAGTTGATCGACTGCGTCGTGAGAGACGCCGTGTCGAACCATGATGCGTTGGACGACCGTGTCGTGCATGTTTGCTGGCAGAGGGTAGGAGGCGATTTGCCATCCACTCATGCGCACGCGTTCTGAAAGGTCATAGAGTGAGTAGTGGGCTTTTTCTGGGTGTTTGAGGCGATAACACACGCAGGGTAGGGCGCCGTTGCCGTCATACAGGATGTCGAGTTCCGGTAGCCCCGCCAGCTTTTCGGCGAGATACTGAGCGTTCTCAGCGCAAGCTGACTGGATGCCTCTGTAGCCTACCCAGCCTAGTCTCATGAAGTTGTAATACTGGATGACGATCTGACCACCGGGGCGGGAGAAGTTCAGCGCGAAGGTGGGCATGTTGCCACCCAGATAATCAACGTTGAACACCAGATCAGACGGCAGCTCTTTCTGATCGCGCCAGATCACCCAACCAACGCCTAAGGGAGCGAGACCGAACTTGTGGCCGGATGCGTTGATGGACTTCACGCGATCGAGGCGGAAATCCCACAGCAGTTCCGGATGTAGGAAGGGGGCGACGAAGCCGCCGGATGCGGCGTCTACGTGGATAGGGATATCCAAACCGGTTTCGTTTTGAAGCCGATCCAGCTCCTGGCATATTTCTTTGACTGGTTCGTAAATCCCGGTGAAAGTAACGCCCAGTGTTGGGACGACGCAGATTGTGTTTTCGTCTACGTAGTCTTTAAGTTGCTCGGGCCGCATGTGGAGCGAGCCTTCGCTGAGCGGAATCTGGCGGAGCTCCACATCAAAGTATTTTGCAAACTTGTGCCAGCACACCTGAACCGGGCCACAAACCATATTGGGTTTGTCGCAGGACTTGCCTTCTTTCTTGCGGCGGTCTCTCCATGCCCATTTGAGAGCAAGGCCACCCAGCATGGCAGCTTCTGAAGAGCCTGTTGTGGAACAGCCGATTGTCTCTTCCGCTTCTGGTGAGTTCCAGAGGCTGGCGATCATATGGACACAGCGGGCTTCAATTTCTGCCGTTTGCGGGTACTCGTCCTTATCGATCATGTTCTTGTCGATGCAATCAGCCATGAGTTTGTGGACTTCATCTTCCACCCATGTCGTGCAAAACGTAGCGAGGTTCTGTCGTGCGTTGCCATCCAGGTACAGCTCGTCTCTGACAAGATTGTAGGCTTCTTCCGGGCTCATTCCTGTTTCTGGAATGCGCTCTTTGGCAAGTCCTTCAACTGCGCGGGCCGTAGCGTAAATGTCGGGACTTTCGCTGGCACTTGTCTTCCACAATGGCATGGGGTTGCTCCGAAACTGATTGGCTGATGCAACCCTAGCGTCAGTGCCTGAATTCCGCGTAAGTTTTACAAATTCAATTTGGAGTGTCCTGTTGACCTTTTTAAGAAAACGAGGGCGTTTTAGGCCAGCTTCGTTTATTACTCATTCTGGTTTGAGAAAGTTATTACAGGTGGTCTGGAATGGATTGGTCTCCGCAACAAGATGATGCACTTACTGAAGTGGCGCGCTGGTCCCGTTCTCATGGGCCCCAGGTGTTTCGCTTGTTTGGGTATGCCGGTACCGGAAAGACCACACTGGCCCGCCATCTGGCTGAGGGGCTTGATGGAGAGGTGGCCTTTGGTGCCTTTACCGGTAAAGCTGCCCACGTTCTGCGCCAAAAGGGCTGTGCAGATGCTTCGACCATCCATTCGTTGATCTACCGTCCAAAGGGCACCAAGAAGGATGATGAGGACGAGGATGAGAGCCCTCAGTTCGCTATCAACCGTGACAGCCCTGCCGCTAAAGTGGACCTGATCATCATTGATGAGTGTTCCATGGTGGATGAGGAGCTCGGGCGCGATCTGCTCTCCTTTGGCAAAAAGGTGCTGGTGCTGGGTGATCCTGCACAGCTGCCGCCTGTGCGTGGTGGTGGTTACTTCACCGAGTCCGAGCCGGATATCATGCTCACCGAGGTACACCGTCAGGCGAAAGACAACCCGATTGTACGCATGTCCATGGATATTCGCGATGGGCAAGAGCTGGACTTTGGCCAGTATGGCGACAGCTCTGTGATCTCCCGCCGCGACATCGACAAAGAGCGTATTCTTGCCTCTGATCAGGTGCTGGTGGGGACCAACAAGACGCGCAGGCTTTACAACGGCCGGATTCGGGACCTTAAGGGTATCACGACACAGATGCCGTCCGTTGGTGATAAGCTGGTGTGCCTTCGAAATGATAAGACTAAAGGCCTGCTGAATGGTGGCCTCTGGGAAGTCTCCCGCCTACGCCCGCCACGTGGCAACACGCTGCGGTTTGATGTTACGTCAGAGGATGACCTCTCCAAGAAGGCGATTAGGGTGAAGGTACTGCCCGCGATGTTTGAGGAAGGCAGCGAACAACTCCCTTACGCCATCCGCCGCCGTGCCGACGAATTCGACTATGGTTACGCCCTGACCGTGCACAAATCTCAGGGTTCTCAATGGGATGATGTAGTGCTGTTCGACGAAAGCTGGGCCTTCCGCGAGCACAAAACGCGTTGGCTTTATACAGCTGTAACCCGTGCAGCGCAGAAGATTACGGTGGTGCGGTAACTCATTACTCATTTGCTGCCAAAGTGCCTTGTTAAACGGGAAAGCTACTTCATGACGACCAACAATTACATCGTCCTTTCAAGTGACCATGCAGGCATCCAGCTTCGGCAAGTTGTTGCTGCTCATATTGCTGCGAAGGGTTGGGAAGTTGTCGACATCGGGCCGACATCGTCGGAAAGCACACCCTATCCTAAGCATGGCGAAGCGGCTGCGCAACTTGTTGCTTCTGGTGATTGCAGGTTCGGGATTGTCTTGTGCGGTACTGGCCAAGGAATCATGATGGCTGCGAACAAGGTTCGAGGTATCCGCTGTGGGGTTTGTAGTGACACATTCTCTGCTCGTATGATCCGCGAGCACAACAATGCAAACATGCTTTCTATGGGTGTCCGTGTGATTGGCGAAGGAGTAGCGCTGGATATCGTGGATGCATTTTTATCCGCTCAATTCGAAGGCGGGCGACACGCAACACGCGTGGAGATGATTGAGGCGCTGGAAGCTTAGCGTTGATTGAGTGACCGAAGAGAGGGACGTTAATTTAAATAAAACTACATCTCCTTTCCCTGTGCGTATTCAGTTCTCGCATCTAGTTTTGCCCGCATTGGGGACCTAGGGTGGGCTTTCAATATTAATAAGCTATAGAGAATTGAATGTCTGATCTGAGTTCTGTTGCTTCTTCTTCTCCTGTCAAAGCGGGTAAGCTTTCTGCTGATATTGCTTTGCGGATTTCTCAGCGTATTTCGGGTGAAATTGGCTGTGCACCAGGGCAGGTGAATTCTGCCGTGCAGTTGTTGGATGAAGGGTCTACGGTTCCGTTTATTGCGCGTTACCGTAAAGAAGCAACGGGCGGGTTGGACGATACGCAGCTGCGTACGTTGGAAGAGCGCCTGATTTATATGCGTGAGATGGAAGATCGTCGCAAAGCGATTGTGAAATCCATTGAAGAGCAGGGCAAGCTCACCGATGAGCTGGCAAAACAGATTGCTGGTGCTGATAACAAAGCCACTCTGGAAGACCTCTACCTCCCTTACAAAAAGAAGCGCCGTACGAAAGCGCAGATCGCCCGTGAGGCTGGTATTGAGCCGCTGGCAGATCTGCTGCTGAGCGATCCGAACAAGACGCCCGAGAGCGAAGCAGGCAGCTTTGTTGATGCGGAGAAGGGGTTTGCGGACACAAAGGCCGTGCTGGATGGCGCGCGCCAGATCCTGATGGAGCGGTTTTCTGAGAACGCTCAGTTGGTCGGCAAGCTGCGTAACTATGTGGCGCGTCAGGGCGCTGTGAAGGCAGAGGTTGTTGCTGGCAAAGAGCAGGAAGGCGCGAAGTTCTCTGACTACTTTGGTTATTCTGAGAATTGGAAGAACATTCCGAGCCACCGTGCACTGGCGCTGCTGCGCGGTCGCAATGAGGGTATCCTGGCGCTGGACCTGAAAGTGGATGAGGATGATGTTTCCGCTGTGAAGCCAGTGGAGCAGATGATTGCTGATGCGGCGGGGATTGTGAATAACGGTCGCCCTGCTGATAAGTGGCTTTCTGATGTGTGTCGCTGGACGTGGAAGGTGAAGATTGGCCTGCACGTTGAGCTGGACTTGATGAGCGAGCTGCGTGACAAGGCGGAAGAAGAAGCGATCAAGGTTTTTGCGCGTAATCTGAAGGACTTGCTGCTTGCCGCACCCGCTGGGCCGCGTGCTACGCTGGGGCTTGATCCGGGTATTCGGACAGGTGTGAAGGTGGCTGTTGTTGATGCAACAGGAAAACTGATTGATACGGCAACGATTTACCCGTTCCAGCCACGCAATGACATTCAGGGGTCTCTTGCCACCTTGCGGGCGTTGGTTGCCAAGCATGGTGTGAGCCTGATTGCGATTGGTAACGGGACTGCAAGCCGTGAGACGGATCGTCTGGCGGCGGATTTGCTGAAGGACATTCCGGCAGAGCACCGCCCAACCAAGGTGATGGTGAATGAGGCTGGGGCTTCGGTTTATTCCGCCTCTGCGCTGGCTGCTAAAGAGATGCCGGATGTGGACGTGTCTCTTCGCGGAGCGGCTTCCATTGGTCGCCGTCTGCAAGATCCGCTTGCTGAATTGGTGAAGATTGAGCCTAAATCCATCGGTGTTGGGCAGTATCAGCACGACGTGAACCAGACCAAGCTGGCGCGCTCGCTGGATGGTGTGGTGGAAGATGCGGTGAACGCGGTTGGGGTTGACCTCAACACGGCGTCTGCTCCGTTGCTGGCGCATATCTCCGGCCTTTCTGACAGTTTGGCGAAGGCGGTGGTTGAGTATCGTGATACGGTTGGCACCTTTAAAAACCGCAGGCAGCTGTTGAAGGTTGCGCGGCTTGGGCCGAAAGCGTTTGAGCAGTGTGCTGGCTTCCTGCGGATTGCGGACGGTGAAAATCCGCTGGATGCGTCCTCTGTTCACCCGGAAGCGTACCCACTTGCGCAGAAGATCATCAAAGCATGTGGTCGAGATATTCGTGAGATCATGGGCTCCAACATTTTGAGCAATCTGGACCCGAAAGAGTTTACGGACGAGAAGTTTGGTCTGCCGACTGTAAAGGACATTTTTGCAGAGCTGGAAAAGCCGGGGCGTGATCCACGTCCTGAGTTTAAAACTGCCTCCTTCCAGGACGGTGTTGAGACCATGCAGGATCTCAAGCCGGGTATGATGCTGGAAGGGACGGTGACCAACGTGACCAACTTTGGTGCCTTTGTTGATATTGGCGTGCATCAGGACGGGTTGGTGCATGTGTCTCAGCTCGCAGACCGATTCGTGGATGATCCGCATACGGTTGTGAAGGCAGGTGATATCGTAAAGGTGCGTGTGGTTGAGGTGGATATTGCCCGCAAACGCATCGGCCTGACCATGCGCAAGGACAGCGCGGATGCTCGTGAGAATGCACGGGAACGACAGGCTGACCGGGGTGGCAACCGTAATCAAGGTGGAGGTCGTCCAGGTGGTGGTAATCGCCCGAATGGCGGCAACCGTGGTGGCGGGCCTCGCGGCGGTGATCGTGGTGGCAATAAGGCTGTTGATAACAGCGGGGGCAGCAACAACGCCATGGCGGCGGCTCTGGCAGCTGCGTTTAACAAGCCGAAGCGTTAAGTCTGCTCCCATTCAGTATTTCAGGGAGTCCGCCAGTTCTGCTGGCGGGCTCTTTTTGTAGTAAATCTCGTATTTTAAATAATATTTATTTTTATATCTGTTCGATCAGATCTGTAGAGTTGGTAAAGCTTTTTAGAATTAAAGTGTTGCAGTAATTATATTTTTCCTATCAAGGCATTCTCAAATTAATGTAATCGTACTCCTGTGCTGAATCTAACAGTCAGAATTTCTCTCATTGATACTGTTGGTTTTGAGGTGGATTTTCTATCTTAGGTTGTGTAATGGGAGAATTCAGTGCCGTTCTTTGCTTCACTTGTTCATTGTCTTCGTTCAAATACTACAGAGACGCCTGATACTGTTAACTTCACGACCGTAAAAAAAGCGCAGAAGTACATAGGTGAGTTTCAGGGGAAGGAGGTTCGCGTTTCCGCGCAGGCCTTTGAAGACCTGAAGGTTGCGCAGAAAGTCATCTGGCAGACCAAGCAGTTGCTTCCATACGGTGCGGGTAATTTGACGCCGGAGGTGTTTGCTTCGCGCGGTGAGAGTTATCTGCGAGCCAACTATGGGCTAGCGAAAGCTCCGCAGCATGGTGGGTTGGCTGAAAGCTCTGTTCGTGTGCAGGCCGGCAACTGCTCCGGACATGCGGAGGTTAGCTACAAGCTTCTGGCGGCATCAGAAACAGACCGTCCAGTGGCTCGCGTTTCCTCTTCGATGGTTGATCATGCGTTTTGTATGATTGGTGATCCCAGAGACCCTAAACAAGAGGCCGTTATTGTTGATGCGTGGCCGACGTTTCCAGGGGCTTTCCGTCTTGAGGATGGGAAACAGAGTATCATGGGTGAAGCGCCAACCGTGGTGTCGTGGACACGTGCCGGGCCAAAGCCTGCTTTATCTTTGGATATTGAGGGGTTAAAGCCGGTTCCTTTTGAGGAAATTCAGGGCTTCTTTAAGTCGCTGGATGTTCCCAGTGTTCCGGGAAAGAAGCTTGAGAATTTTATTGTTGAACAGAATTCCAGATCTAAATTTATGTTTTCAAGTCTGAGCACCATGGAAAATCCTGCGACTACCTACGTGACTGATTGGACTTCAGAGACTGTGCAGGCGGATGAGATTCCCGAGAAGTACTTCCATGAGAAGTTCGAGGGACTGAAGGCTGGGAAAAAGCATGGATTCTAATAATTTGAACTTCCACCACCTGATGAAAGACCTCATGAGGCAGTACCTGATCAATGAGTATGAGGAGAATGAGGTCTACCAAGTGGATGTCGATGGCTCGCTCAGCATGTATTTCGTGGGCAATGAGAGGGACTATATAAAGCTGCTGGTACGAGTTGATCGTGAGGCCATTCATGAGAGCTTGAGTGATAGCAGTATGCTGAAGCTGAACCTGCCTGATCAGTCGGGCCATCCGATTATTGTCGGGCAGGGGGATGATGACTCTGTTGTGCTGTGGTCACGTATTGCGCTGAGTGGATTGTCTCTGCCGGATTTGCTGGAGAGCGTTGAGGCGCTTGGTTCTGCTGCTTCATCCATTACAGCCCAGAACTAAACCAGTTCCCATTTTTCGGCGATACACTGTAGTTTTGCCGCGCTTCGCCGTGGCAGATTAATAGACTGGTATCTCTTTTGTTTGGAGATGATTGAACTGACGAGGAAAACAGGCGACAACCATCAAAGTGCGATAAATATGCATGCGTGATGAGTGGAGATAACTTGTCGACAGATCCTCGTATACATTTCAGAGCGGTAGATGTAGCGCGCCGATATATTGATCGGGCAATGGATCTGCCTGATGGATGTGTAGAGCGTGTGTTTCTGGAGTTTGATGCCGAGAGGATTATGCGCGCGGCTGAAGCTGCCGATCAGCGGCAGAAAGAAGCGCATGACTCGTTGCCTTTGCATGGCGTGGCTGTTTCTCTCAAAGACCTGTTTGATGAAACTGGCATTGTCACCAGTGCTGGCTCGCCGTTCCTGCGCAAGCGGGCTCCGGCTTGTGAAGATGCCAAGGTGGTGTCTGCCCTGAAAGCTGCAGGGGCGTTTACCTGTGGCCGTACCAATATGAGTGAGTTGGGTTTTACGGGGCTTGGACTCAATCCCTGTTTTGGATCCCCTGCAAATGTGATTGATCCTGCACGCATTCCCGGAGGTTCATCCTCGGGGGCTGTTGCAAGTGTGGGGCTGGGGCTGTGTGATGCGGCTCTGGGAACCGATACTGGCGGGTCTGTGCGAATTCCGGCAGCGCTTAATGGGCTTTACGGGTTTAAGCCGACGCGAGCGGCGATTTCGACCAAGGGTCTTTTCTCTGTTTGTCCTTCCTTTGATACGGTCGGCTTTATTGCGCGATCAATACATATGTGTACCCGTTTGCATGCTGTGCTTTCGGGGCAGTGTCTTGCTCCGCGCAGGATAAAGAGCCTTGATGGATTGCATGTGGGGCTTGTGGCTTCGCCGTTGGCTGAGGGACTGGATACGCAGGTAAGCGCGGATTTTGACCGCTCGATGCAGGCGATCCGGGATGCGGGTGCTATCATCGCGCCGGTTTCAGAGCCTGTCTTGTGTCATAGCGCGACTTTTCTTGGGACGATCTGCAGTTACGAGACCACTGCTTTGGTTGGCGGGTATCTGGAAGGTCTCAAAGAGACTGGTGATCCTTATGTGGTGCAGCGGATCCTCAAGTCGACTGAGGTGACGAGCAAAGAGATGGAAGAGGCGCGCTCGAAGCGGGTGGAAGCTATTCGTGCCTTTAAAGAGATGGCAGGCAAGTTTGATATTCTGATTGCGCCGACGGTGCCGATTGTTGCACCGCTGCTTGAGGATGTTGACAGCAATCCGGAGAAATTTGGCTCTCAGCTTTCGCAAAATACGCGTGCTGTGAACTGGGTTGATGGGTGTGCTGCGACTATTCCCATGAACGCGCATGGCATGCCGGGGACGGGTTTGATGTTGATTGAACGGGCTGGACGTGACTGGCATGTGCTTGAAATGGCAAGTTTGATTGACAAAGTGATCGCTCCTGCGCGACTAAAGGGCTGATTTGAGCGTGTTCCTCTCCGAAAACCGGAACTACTTTTCGGGAACACGCTGCGATGCAGGAGAAGAGCTGCTGTGACCAGCGCTAAAAAAATACTTATTTATATTGATGCGGATGCATGCCCCGTCAAAGACGAGATTTACAAGGTTGCTGACCGGTATCGTCTGAAGGTGTTTGTTGTTGCCAACAGTTTCATCAACACGCCGCGCGACATGGATGTGGAACGGGTGATCGTGCCTGATGGGCCTGATGTTGCGGATGACTGGATTGCTGAGCGGGCCGTTCCGGGTGATATTGTTGTGACGCAGGATATTCCGCTGGCTGACCGTGTGGTGAAGGCTGGTGCGCTTGCGCTTTCCCCTAAAGGAAAAGTGTTTGATGAAGCTTCCATTGGCATGGCGCTGGCAACACGTAACCTGATGGAAGATTTGCGCAGCTTTGGGGAACAGACAGGTGGACCGCGGCCGTTCTCACCGAAAGACCGTTCTCAGTTTTTGCAGAAGATCGATCAGATCATTCAGCAGCTGAAGCGTCAGGGATTTTCGGTATAGCGGGGTGCTGTTTGCCATTAAGCTCTGTGAAAACTGGCGATGATGGGCTGTAGGCCTCTTTGTCGACAAAGTTGAGCGCTTTTCTGGGGCTCTACTCTCGATAGACGTCAGGTCGTTTCCCTATGCCAGTTATCAGCGTGCGCAATTGTGTTGCCTTAGGCTTTGTTGCGCTTTTTTCTTTTTCGTCTCCATCTGCATTCGCCAAGTGGAAGAACCCAGCAGATCGGTATGCAGAGGCTTACAAAGAGTATTTGGGGGCTGCTTGCCCCATTGCTCCGGATAGCATCAAACACTTTGCTTATTTCGCCAGAGACCGCGAAGCGATTGAGGAGCATCCGTTCTTGGAGAGCTCCCGGTTTGCAGGTGCGCAGATCATGTATCCGTGGCGCGCGCTTGAAACTTCCGAGGGAACCTATGATTTCTCTCTGATTGAAGCGGATCTGGCGTATCTGGAGTCCAAAGGCAAGAGGCTGTTCGTCCAACTTCAGGATGCTTCGTTTAATCCAGACTATGTTCCTGTTCCTGACTACATTCTTTCTGATGAATATTCAGGCGGTGCTGTTTATCAGTTTAACGATAACAACGAGCCGGAAGGCTGGGTTGCTAAGCGGTGGAACAGCAAGGTGCAGGAGCGGTTTGCTAAGCTTCTTCAGGCGTTGGGGCAAGCCTTTGACGGGCGGATTGAGGGTATCAATCTGCAAGAGTCTGCCATTGGGGTGTCTGCTGAGGATGATGAGCAGTTCAGTCCGGCCAGATATTCTGAAGCGCTGAAGGGCAACATGTCCGCGATGAAGGCTGCGTTTCCGACATCGGTTACAATGCAATATGCGAACTTTATGCCGGGTGAGTGGCTTCCCTTCGAAGATGAGGGCTATCTGAGCTCAATCTATGAGTATGGTGAAAGCATTGGTGTTGGTTTGGGTGCGCCGGACCTTATGTTCAAGCGTCGTGGTCAGCTGAACCATACCATCGCGATGATGCATGAGCGGGCGTACTCCGCGCCTCTCGGGATTGCTATTCAGGATGGCAATTATACGGGGCGGACGGGCACAACTGAAGTGATTGAAAATGATCAGAATATCGTGCCGCTGCTTCATGCTTTTGCGCAGGATTTTATGAAGGTGGACTACATGTTCTGGGTCAATCAAGAACCGTATTTTGAGAACGATGTTCTGAGCTGTTTTGAGTAGCGGCTCGACGTAGAGTTCGTATGTCAAATCGCATATGCCACTGCCGTCATGCCGGACGAGCGGAGCGGAGATCCGGTACCCAGTGCTTTGAGGATAGGCGTTGGCGTGGGGCTCTAGATCCCGCATCAAGTGCGGGAAGACGAAGGAGGGGAGGCGATTGATGCTTTGCCTGTTGCGCCATCGCCGTTATGCCGGATGAACGGAGCAGTGATCTGGTGTTCGGTTCTATGAATCGTCACCCAATCACTACGCAGGCAATTGTAAGGTCGCGATCAACATGGTTACACCGTGAAGGCGCGGCTAGATACTGACACCTTGTTGTTGGATGGGTCAGTTGTATTGGCAAAGCAATAGCCATCTGCCTGATGGACTGGCCCGAATTGCAATCCAAGGTCTCCCGCTGCCTTGCAGAAACTTGGAACATCTTCAACATCAAAAACAAGTTTGACCAAGGACTGACCTTCCTTTTGCCCCTTTGATGCAGCGTGTAAAAGTATAGAGAAACCATCACTTTGCGGGCGAAGTTCTACAATCCGATCCCCGTCTTTCTGGATTTCATCAAAGCCAAAGTAACGGCAATAAAATTTGGCCATTTGAGGCAGTTTTTTGGTATAGATAATTAAACGTCCTAAAGATATCGCCATCCGTGAAGTCCTAAGCAGCCTGACTTTAGATGCCAATTATGCTTGGTCATCTGGTTGCAGGCAAGTGCATAGTTCCCGTGAGTTAGGTCGCGGCGAAGGCCCTCTTGAGTCCGCGAATGCTATTTCATGATGACAGACTGTTATCACGAGTTACACTCTATGATCCTTCCTGAGCGTATCCTTAGGGCAACAGGTGCGGGGTTGTTGCAACTTTTCGTTGACAGGTGGGCGGTTCCATTCCACATTCATATGTGAGGCGTAGAAACCTCCTTTCCACGCGGTAGCCGCACCCGTAACTGGCGGATTTTTTGTGCCTTTTTTCTGAAGGCGCGAACCCTTTGCTATGAGCGGGAGGGCGGTGAATACAATACCCTCTTCGGAGGGGAATAAACCCGCCTGCCGTGGTCAGGTTTCTACCCTCCCGCTCGCCAGTGGGCCGTAGAAAGCCCAGTGTCGTGCGGTTCATTCAACAGCCAACCACGTGAGGGCTTTGATTATGGACGACACTGCATGCGCCTGTGGCGCCACAAATACTCTTCAGAATGAATTTGATGACGTGAACGTTGCTGTTTCTGATCTTCAGAATCTTGCTTATGTGCAGCATATGGTGCTGAGCGAGCGGATGAAGAACAGTTGTGAACGTGACGTTTTATTCACTTTGCACTACGCTTTATGTAACCGCCTAGAGGCACTTGATAAGACCTGCGGAATTTTAACTGATGCGTTGTCTGGCACGTCCTTCCCTAAAGGATTTTCCGGTCACGCGACACGCAGCGTCGCCTCTCCACCACCGGTCGAAACCAATATTGTGTCTCTTGATTAGATCACTGTGAACGGCACTCCAAGGGCTGCCTCAACTACCCTTGCACAGCCCTTCATGAGTGTCCTGCTGGTCTGCGGCCGGGCGAAGTGTGCCCGCAGGCCAGCATCCTCGTGTGGCTGTTTTCCAGTGATACGCTTTAGGTACCAAGTTCTTGGCGGAGGATATCTGCAGTTTTCATGGGCATGAACATGCGCAGGGGGTTAGATGGGAGGCTTTGAAACTGAAGTCTCTCATAGATTGCTTTTCTGCTGGCGACCTTCTCCGGGTTTCCGCAGTCGAGTACATCAAGCATGATTACAGCAGCAGCATAACCAGATTGCGATGCGCGAGAAGCACGGCATAAGGCATCGATCAGAAGGTCTTCTCCAATCTTTTGCCCCCGGTAGCGGATGTCTCTGCCGATCATCGAGATATACACGGCAGGAATTGAACCATGACGCGGCGCTGCCCGTTTGCATTTACCCGGAAGGTCCTGATAATGAACTGCATGGGCATTAATGGCATAGAAACCTGCTGTGTCTCCATTGGAGCTGACCATCACGTATATTGACGTGTTGCCTGCATTCCTGAGTTTGTTGGCTGTCTTTTTAAAATAGTTGTCGACCTGTTCAACGCCGCAAGAAAAGTTCGCTCTGTCATGCTTCTCAGGATTGAAAGCTTCAATAAAAAACTGCGTTTCAGCCCCATCCGTAGACGACGACTTTTCCTGAACGCTTACGTCCGTCAACGGCTGGTCACTCGTGTCTTGTAGCGTTTTGCTGCGGTGACGAGTGCTTCATTTGGATCTGGTGGTGTTTCCAGAGCAGCAGTGAAGGCAGCATGATCGACGGCTTCGAGGCGGGTGTGCTCATGCGCTTCAATCACGCGTTCTGCTTCTCGCAGGGCGGCGCTCATCGTAAAGGTGGAGTCGTCCACGCCCGACAGTGCTGCAGCATGCTGTATAGCCGCCTTGATGGGGGCCTTGGTGCGGAAGTTCATCCGCTCCGTGTTGCGGCCTTTGATCTCTTCGGTTTCATCGTTGAATCCAAGCATCGCGTGCCTCCTTTGGCCTGTGTCGCCTTTGTGGCTTTGTACGTCACATGTGCGTACGAGTCAAGAAAGGCGCACTTTATGGCTAGAGGCTGTGGTTGAGCAAAAACTTATTCCCCTTGCTGTTTCTAGATTTATCTTAGTTTTGTGCCCACGCAATCGGGCAGGAGTGGACCGTCCATTCCGCGGCGTGGGTGGGGTTGGGCTGCCGGCATGAGGTAACGTATCGTGTCGGGAGGTCCGGTGAAGCGCCATACCCTTTTGAGGCCACAGTGGTATAGGGAGTTTGGGGTCGTTCCGGAGGGCGTCCGGTGGTGGCAGGAAACTGCCAATGACAGGGAAACCTGTCAGTGACATGGGAACGTGTCATTGACACGGGGACGTGTCAGTCACGTCTGTCCGAGAGGGAGCCCGCGCGTTCATGATAAAAGGCCCGGGCGAGGCGAGTAGCGATGCCGAAGAAACTAATTTAACAAGTAGCGCAGGCAACGCCTGCTCGCCTTGCTCCACCCGTTTAACGGGGACCAAAGCTTCACCACTGCATGGATGGCCATGTGGTGCTATTGGTGTTTGTGGGGAGAGGTAGACATCAGGCATAAAAAAACGGACCCGAAGGCCCGTTTTTCAATTCTTGCTAAAGCAGTTCACGTTTAAGCAGATGAACTGCATTAGCTTTTGTTTGGGCGTATCTTTATCCGAAAAACGGTTTCCACTTTTCGGAGATACGATGTCTGTGAGGCTTATTCGCCGCCGCGGTTATCGCGGAAGCTTTTGCCGCCACCTGGCTTGCCTTCGCCACGACCACGGCCTTCACCACCACGGCCACGACCTTCGCCACCACGGTAGCCACCGCCACCTTCACGACGACCACGACCACGGCCTTCACCGCCGCGTCCGCCTTCACCACGGTAACCGCCGCCACCACCGCCACCGCGGTTGTTGCGATTGCCACCTGGGCGACCACTGCTGCTGCGCTCTGGATTGCCTTCGATACGGGTGATGGTGATTGATTTTTCACCAGTGCCGTTTTCTTTGACAGTTTCCAGGAACTTGTCAGCAAGTTTTGCGTCGAGTTCGAAACGGGCGTCTGCATCAAAGATGCGGATGGAGCCGATGTCATTTTTGGTGATGTGACCTGCGCGGCAGATCATTGGCAGCAACCAACGCGGTTCAGCGTTGTGTTTGCGACCGACGTTGAGGCGGAACCAAACACCGTTGTCGAAGTCTTTGCGTGGCTTGCGCTCGCGTTCACTATCGAAATTGTTGCTTGTTGCCAGCAGTTCTTCTGGTGCAGGCAGACCCTGATGGATCTGGCGCATGTAAGCAGCTGCGATTTGCTCAGCGGTGAACTTCTCAAGAAGTTCCTTCACCATTGGCAGATCTTCTTCGCTCGGTGCTTCCTGCAGATCGGAGGACGCAAGGATGCGCTCACGGTCTTTGTTGCGAATTTCATCGGCTGTTGGCGCTGGCGCCCATTCCGCTTTCACTTTTGCAAAGCCAAGAAGGCGTGTTGCTGTGCGACGGCGGGTGTGTGGGACAACCAGAGTACAAACGCCCTTACGGCCTGCACGACCAGTACGGCCAGAGCGGTGCAACAGGGTGTCTGCGTTGTTTGGCAGGTCTGCGTGGATCACGAGATCCAGGTTTGGCAAGTCAATGCCGCGTGCAGCAACATCGGTTGCCACACAAACGCGGGCCCGGCCATTACGCATAGCGCCAAGAGCGTGGTTACGCTCAGCCTGGCTCAGCTCACCGGAGAGAGCAACAACTGCGAAGCCACGGTTGCCGAGGCGTGCAGACAGGTGCTTCACCATTTCGCGGGTGCCGCAGAAGATGATGGTGTTCTGAGCTTCGTAGAAACGCAGGACGTTGATGATCGCGTTTTCACGGTCGTTTGGTGCGACCTGCATTGCACGATATTCAATATCAGCATGCTGTTCGCGGTTGCTTACTGTTGAAATGCGCTGTGCATCACGCTGGAAGCGTTTTGCGAGGCTTTCAATCTGCTGAGGAACAGTTGCGGAGAACAGCAGAGTGCGGCGTTCTTGTGGTGCAGCGCCAAGAATGAATTCGAGGTCTTCACGGAAGCCAAGGTCCAGCATTTCATCTGCTTCGTCCAGTACAACTGTGCGAAGTGAGGAAGTATCAAAGGAACCACGTTCAATATGGTCACGCAGGCGGCCTGGGGTGCCGACTACGATGTGTGCGCCTGCAGAAAGATTGCGGCGTTCACGGCGCATATCCATACCACCAACACAAGTGGTGATACGAGCACCGGCTTCGCCGTAGAGCCATTCCAGTTCTTTAGAAACCTGGATAGCCAGCTCACGGGTTGGCGCAACACACAATGCAAGAGGTTCGTTCGCACGGCCCATACGCTCTTCATCACCCAGCAGTTCCGGCGCAATAGCGATGCCGAATGCAACTGTTTTACCAGAGCCTGTCTGAGCAGAAACCAAAAGGTCTTTGCCTTTCAGTTTTTCATCAAGAACGGCTGTCTGGACCGGGGTTAGAGACGTGTATTCGCGCTTTTCTAGTGCGGTAGAAAGCGCTGGGGCAACCCCTTCAGGTATCGTCATTTAGTATTTCTTTCGAGGAGGGTCATTATCTATAAAGCAAGAGCTTTGTTGCCCTACCCATCGCTTCCGCTCACTCATGAAACCATAACGGAGGACCATGAGGCGGCAAATGGCAAGCGAGCTCTTTTCTTCGTGGGCCTTGTAGTCTGACTTCGTGAAAAGGTCAATGAGATATAAAAAATAGATATGAAAGGTACATGTAAGTTTGCCGTGGTTCGGAGGTCCTAAGCTTCGAGAAAATGGCTAGAATTAAGGGTCCAAGAGAGCAGTATCACGGGTGATTGTGATAGATAAATCGGGTGTTTGCCACCTAAGTGCTGTTGAGGAATTGGGTGCTTTGATTTTTGAACTGAACGGTGATTTCAGCTTTACGCTAAGACTATTTGCCTTTTTCGTGGGGCAGAACTAAAGAGGGGCGATTAACACACGGAGGCGAAATGGATCAGCTCTCAAACTTCTTTGGTGCAATGCCCTCATGGGTTGGAGTGGTCCTGCTTGTTGTGTTCATTTTGAGTGGCCGTCTGTTCAGAGACGCCTGGAAGCTTCAGGGCGCCAGATGGAAACTGCGGTGCTGGGTTTTCGGGTTGCTTGCCTTGTCGAGCTTTCTGTTGCTGGTGTTCGGCGTTTTTGATTTTGGCTGGGCGAGCAGATAACTTTCTGGTTGCAGAAAACTAGTTTTAAGAGCCTTGGTATATGATAGCTCTCAAATGGCAGAGGTCTGCCGCGAGAAACCTATTGGAGCCAAGAGCATGTTTTCGAAGCCATCATTGATCAGACGAGGTATTACAGCCAAGTTGTTTGGCCTGGCTTTTGGGCTCCTGTGCCTCTACCTCATCGCGTTGCTTAACCTGAATGTTTCGTTTGTGGTTCAGTTCGGCCTGATCCTGTGGTGCATTACGCTTGGTGGCCTGGTGGCGTTGATCGGGGTCATCAACTATCTGCCCTTGCTCAAGTCCATCATGCCGAGCTGGTTCTCTGGCGGTTTCATTTGCGGATGGATGAACTTGCTGCTCTGGCTCATTGGCGGGGATAGTCTGACGTCGATCGGGCAGGGGCTGTTTCCGACGCTGGGTAGTCTGTTTCTTGGTATTGGCTTTGTAGCCATTGGTGTCGGCTTCGGGATTGTCGCCGGGTTCTTTGCCAAGCTGATTGGCGGTGAAGGGCCGGACGTTGCGCGAGATTATACCGACAGCAAATAGCAGGCATGCAAAAGGGGCCTTTCGGCCCCTCGAACGTTTTGAAATGGATGATGATTAAGCTGCGCTCTGCTCTTCCATCGCTTGCTTGCGCTTACACGGCTGCAGCTTTTCACGAAGCGGGCTGTTCGGGTCAATTTCGCGCTTGCAGACGATGCAGTGGTCCGCGCCTTCTATGGCGTTCAAGCCGCCGCAGCTGCCAGTGATCGGCTTGTTTCTGAAAACGGCGCCAATAGCCATTCCTGCTACGACCAGGACCAGCACGATAAACGCGATGATGAAAGTTGCCATTTCGATATTCCGTTATTTCTCTGCAGACTGCTCGAATTTTCTGAACGCGCTGGAAGACCGGGTGATAAAGTGGTCGCCTTCGCGAACGATGAAGAATGCGGCAATCCCTTCACGCTCTGCCAGAGCCATGCCGCGCTTGTCTCCCATTGCAAGGAGGGCTGTTGCCAGACCATCAGCGCGCATCGCATTGTCAGCAATTACAGTTACTGATGCAAGTTTATGCGTTACCGGACGCCCGGATGCAGCATCAATAATGTGTGAGAAGCGTTTGCCGCCCACTTCCTTGTATATGCGATAATCGCCGGATGTCGCCATGCCTTTGTTGCTCACTCGTACGATTTGCTGAACCGCACGAGTTGCGGAGTCTGGCTTTTCGATGCCGACGACCCATGGCTCGTCTTTTGAGTTTTTGCCTTTGGTGACCAGATCGCCGCCGATTTCGACAAGGTATTCGTCAATGCCGTTTTGCTCCAGAACAGAAGCAACTTTGTCGATGCCAAAGCCTTTCGCGATTGCGGAGAGATTGACGGTGGTATCCGTGTTGACCTTACGCAGTGCTGGGGGATCGGTCTCAAACTCCAGCATGGTGCTCATGCCGACAGACTCAAGAGCGTTGCGGATTTCGAGTGGGCTTGGCTGGGGAGGAGTGTCCTGCTTGGTACCAAAGCCCCATAGCTCAATGAGTGGTGCCAGCGTCACGTCAAAATAACCGGCTGTCAGGTTATGAATGCGCAGCGACTCCTGCATCACGATGCTGAAATCGCGAGAGATTGGCGTCCATTCAGTGCTGGTGGAGCGGTTAAAACGGCTGATCTCGGAGTTTTTGTCCCAGTTGGACATGGCCTTGTTGACGCCAACCAGAGCCTCGTCAACCTGCTGCTGCAGTTCCTGTTTGGTTACAGAAGACGACCCTTTGATCGCTTTGACATTGAATGTAGTGCCCATGGTTTTGCCGTGAAGTATGATTTCTTCGCGACTTTTGTCATTGGGTACACATGCTGTGACAAAGATGAGTACGAGAGCTGTAATGAGGAAGCGCATTTAGGCCTCAGAGTTTGTTAATTTCCCCGCGTAATCGGCTTATTCTGGTTTTCTGTCAAGTTAAATAGGGTTTGATACTGCTGTCGCAAAGATCAGCAATAGATGATGGTGAAGAAATTGGTAGGTGGTACTACGTGCATGTGAAAACATAGGGGAAAACTTATTTGAGATAAAATTTTCGCGAAACAGCCTTATTGCCGTTACGTCAATGTCACGAATCCCTATTGAAATTTGCGGTATATCAGGGTATTGGCCCGCATAAATCCGTAGGAATAGCTGACCGCAACGCACTTTAATGGTATGCGGGCGGTTACTCCTAACCGGAGCCATGGATGAGTGACGTTCAGCAATGCTCGGGCTTTGTTGCTGAAATTGCGGTCCGTGGGGGGATTTATCTCGGTTCGACTTGTCAAAGTCAATAATCCGCATGCGCGGCATTTTGTAACTAGCAGAATGACTTAGCATCATTTACCCGTAGATACTCCCGTGAACATCTAGTGGTTTGCCCTAAAAGAAGCCTGACAGGGTAAGGGATGAAGATTACAAAAGGATTGGATCTGCCGATCACCGGTGCTCCGAACCAAGAGATCCACAAGGGTCCAGAGGTTCGCCGTGTTGCAGTGAATGGCGGGGATTACAACGGGTTGAAGCCGCGTATGTTGGTTGCTGAAGGCGATCGCGTCGTAAAGGGTCAGCCTCTTTTCAATGACAAACGCTCCCCTGAAATCAACTATGTTGCTCCGGGTGCTGGTGTTGTTGAAGCAGTCAATCGTGGTGCACGTCGCGTTCTGGAAACCATCGTCATCAAACTGGATGATGGTAACGAAGAACAGATCGCTTTCTCAAAGTTTGAAAACAGCGCTTTGGCAACTCTGGACGCATCTGTCGTTCGTGAGCAACTAGCCAAGTCTGGTCTTTGGACAAGCTTTCGTACCCGCCCATACTCCAAGGTTCCGGTTTTTGAAACGCAGCCGCGTTCCATTTTCGTAACTGCGATGGACACCAACCCGCTTGCTGCGGATGCTGGTGTTATCATCAATGCGAATGCTGGCGCGTTTGAAGCTGGGCTTCAGATTGTCTCTAAACTAACCGATGGTCGCACATTCGTTTGCCACAGCCCGAAGGACAACCTTCCGGGTGCAAGCGTTGCTGGTGTGCAGATGGAAAGTTTTGAAGGTAAGCACCCAGCAGGTAATGCGGGTACTCACATTCACTTCCTCGACCCGGTTAATGAAAACAAGACAGTCTGGACCATCGGTTATCAGGATGTCATCGCAATCGGTAACCTGTTCCTGGCAGGTGAACTGGATGTTTCCCGCGTTGTTTCTGTTGCAGGACCGCTGGCTTCCAAGCCGCGCCTCGTAACAACTCGCATTGGTGCGGATCTGAATGATCTGCTGGCTGGTGAAACACTGCCGGGCATTCCTGCTCGTGTCGTTTCCGGGTCCGTCCTTTCCGGCACTATTGCTGCCGAACAGTTTGCCTTCCTTGGCCGTTACCACACTCAGGTGACGCTGATGGAAGAAGACCACAAACAAGACGTTGTTGGCTGGGTTCGCCCATTCATGACGAAGTGGTCTAACCTTAATGTGCATCCTTCCGGGTTCTTCCGCACCAAGCTGCAGTTCCCATTCGGTACCAACAAGAACGGTTCCATCCGCGCAATCGTTCCATTGGGTACTTATGAGAAGGTCATGCCGCTCGACGTTCTTCCAACTCAGCTGCTCCGCTCCCTGATGGTGCTGGACACTGACATGGCGCAGAAACTTGGCGCTTTGGAGTTGGACGAAGAAGATTTGGCGCTATGCACCTTCATCTGCCATTCCAAGAATGAATACGGAGCTGCGCTGCGTGCAAATCTTGATAAAATCGAGAAAGAGGGCTAACCCGTGAGCTTGCGCGATAGTTTTGATCGTATTGCGCCGCTCTTTGAAAAGGGTGGCAAGTACGAGAAGTTTTACGCCGTCTATGAGATGGTGGATACCTTCATCTACACTCCAAAAACAGTGACCAGCGTTGCGCCGCACGCTCGTGACCACGCTGATCTGAAGCGTGTCATGACGTATGTTGTGCTGGCGACGATCCCTGCGATCCTGTTTGGTATGTACAACACTGGCCTGCAGACAAACTCTGCACTGGCCGCAATGGGCATTACTGAGCCTGCTGGCTGGAGAGCGTTTATTCTCTCTCTGCTGGGTATCGGTTTTAACCCGGACAGCATCTTCGCCAACATGGCGCATGGTGCGCTGTACTTCTTGCCGATTTACATCGTAACGCTCGGTGTCGGCGGCATCTTTGAAGTGCTCTTTGCCATTGTGCGTGGGCACGAAGTGAACGAAGGCTTCTTTGTTTCCTCCATGCTCTACACGCTGATCCTTCCAGCTTCTACGCCGCTATGGCAGGTTGGTCTTGGTATCGCGTTTGGTGTGGTGATCGGCAAGGAAGTGTTTGGTGGTACGGGCAAAAACTTCCTGAACCCGGCGCTTGTTGGCCGTGCGTTCCTCTACTTTGCTTATCCAGCAGCTATGTCTGGTGATGCAGTGTGGACGCCAGTTGATGGCTTCTCTGGTGCAACTGCACTGGGTGTTGCTGCGTCTGACGGCATGCAGGGACTGGCAGCAAACGGCATCACATGGATGAGCTCTTTCGTTGGTACCATTCAGGGATCCTTCGGTGAAACCTCCACGATTGCAATTGCTCTTGGCGGTGTGTTCCTCGTGACCACAGGTATCGCAAACTACCGTCTCATCCTTGGTTGTCTGGCGGGCATGATTGGTTTCAGTCTGTTGCTGAACCTGATTGGCTCCGAGACCAACCCGATGTTTGCAATGCCTTGGTACTGGCACCTTGTCACTGGTGGCTTCATGTTTGGCCTCGTGTTCATGGTGACTGAGCCTGTGACTGCTGCGATGACAAATCCGGGCCGTTACATCTACGCTGCCCTGATTGGCGTGATGTGTATCCTGATCCGTGTCATCAACCCGGCCTTCCCAGAAGGCATGATGTTGGCAATCCTGTTCGGCAATATCTTTTCTCCGCTGATCGACTACTTCGTTGTGAAGGCGAACATCACACGGAGGATGAAGCGCCATGCCTAATGCTGAAAACACAACAGCTCCTACAGGTCTTTGGGCGCGCTTCAATGCGATGCCTCTGGACTCTGCTCCGCGTACGATTACCGTTGCTGTGGTTCTGTGTCTGATCTGTTCGATGATTGTTTCCGGTGCTGCAGTGCTGCTTAAGCCTCAGCAGGAGATCAACAAAACGCTGGATAAGAAAACCAACATCCTCAAGGTTGCTGGTCTCTATGAAGCTGGTGTCGACGTTGAAAAGGCATTTGGTGCCTTTGAACCGCGGCTTGTTGATGTTGCAACTGGCAAGTTCTCTGATGCGGCCGACGCTGCGACCTATGACCAGCGCGCCGCTGCAAAAGATCCGGTTCTTTCCATTGCTTTGGATAATGATCCGGCATCCATCAAACGTCAGGCTAAACTGGCTTCAGTTTATCTGTTGCGCGATGATGCAGGCAAGATTGAGCGTATCATTTTGCCAGTGCATGGCTACGGTTTGTGGTCCACGCTTTATGGTTTCATTGCTCTGAATGCTGATGGCAATGAAGTGTATGGTCTGCGCTTTTACTCCCACGGTGAGACCCCGGGTCTTGGTGCGGAAGTAGACAATCCAAAATGGATGGCTCAATGGCCGGGCAAGCTGGTTTATGGCGATAGCGGGTCCGTGGACATCGGTGTCGGCAAATCTGCTCCAGCGGGTATTGATGGCTCCAAACACCACATCGATGCGATTGCAGGTGCAACGTTGACATCCCGTGGTGTCGACAACCTCGTCAAATTCTGGATGGGCGAGCAGGGCTTCAAGACCTTCCTCGACAATCTGAAAAAAGGAGAGGCGTAATGGCTGGCAAAGACTTGTCCATGCTCAAGGACCCGATGGTCGATAACAACCCGATCACGCTTCAGGTTCTTGGCATCTGTTCCGCGCTTGCGGTAACCTCTTCCTTGAAGGTTGCGCTGGTGATGGCGATTGCGGTGACGCTTGTGACAGCGTTCTCCAACTTCTTCATCTCTCTTTTGCGTAACCAGATCCCGTCTTCTATCCGCATTATTGTGCAGATGGTGATTATTGCGTCTCTCGTTATTCTGGTTGATCAGGTTCTGAAGGCGTATCTCTACGAGATCTCCAAGACACTCTCCGTGTTTGTTGGTCTGATCATCACCAACTGTATCGTTATGGGGCGCGCGGAAGCGTACGCTATGAAGAACCCACCAATCCCATCTTTCCTTGATGGTATCGGTAACGGTCTGGGTTACTCCCTGATCCTGCTGCTGGTTGGTGTTGTGCGTGAGCTACTTGGCTCAGGTTCCCTGTTTGGTGTGCAGATCCTTGAGACCGTGAACAACGGTGGCTGGTATGTGCCAAACGGCTTGCTGCTGCTGCCTCCGTCCGCGTTCTTCGTGATCGGCCTGCTGATCTGGGGTTTCCGTACCTGGAAGCCTGCGCAGGTTGAGAAGCGCGACTATAAAATCATGGAAACTGAGGGAGCTCACTGATTATGGAAGGGCTTCTTTCCCTCGCCGTCAAGGCGATCTTTATCGAGAACCTCGCGCTCTCCTTCTTCCTTGGAATGTGTACGTTCCTTGCGGTTTCCAAGAAGGTTGAGACTGCGCTGGGTCTGGGTATCTCCGTTGTTGTTGTGCAGGCGCTGACTGTGCCAATCAACAACGTGCTTTACACCACGCTGCTTAATGACAATGCGTTGGCATGGGCTGGGCTTGAAGGCACTGATCTGCGCTTTCTGGGCTTGATCTCCTACATCGGCGTTATCGCTGCTGTGGTGCAGATCCTCGAGATGTTCCTCGATCGCTATGTTCCTGCGCTTTACAACGCGCTGGGTATCTTCCTGCCACTGATCACAGTGAACTGCGCGATTATGGGTGGTTCTTTGTTCATGGTGGAGCGTGACTACAATCTGGGTGAAGCATCCGTTTACGGTGTGTCCTCCGGTATCGGTTGGGCGCTGGCGATTACTGCAATGGCTGGTGTGCGTGAAAAGCTGAAATACTCTGATGTTCCTGATGGACTGCAGGGTCTTGGCATCACCTTCATCACTGCTGGTTTGATGGCTATGGGTTTCATGGCTTTCTCAGGCGTGAAGCTGTAAGGGGACGAGTAGATGCAAGACTTTACCTGGGGCATTACGCTCTTCACTCTGATCGTGCTTGCGCTGGTGATCGTCATTTTGATGGCGCGCAGCAAGCTGGTTGCATCCGGTGATGTTCAGATCAGTATCAATGGTGAGAAGACACTGTCCGTTCCTGCGGGTGGCAAGCTACTCAACGTTCTGGCAGATCAGAAAATCTTCGTTCCTTCCGCCTGTGGTGGCGGTGGAACCTGTGCTCAGTGCCGCGTGAAAGTGCACGAGGGTGGTGGTTCTATTCTGGCGACTGAAGAAAGCCATATCACCAAGCGTGAAGCACGCTGCGGTGATCGTCTTTCCTGTCAGGTTGCTGTGAAGCAGGACATGAAGATCGAAGTGCCTGAAGAAGTGTTCGGCGTGAAAAAGTGGGAGTGTACTGTTCGCTCCAACGAGAACGTTGCAACCTTCATTAAGGCGCTGGTTCTGGACCTGCCTGAAGGCGAAGACGTGAACTTCCGCGCTGGTGGTTATATTCAGATTGAAGCGCCTGCGCACAAGCTGAAATACACTGAGTTCGACATTGAAGAGCAGTACCGCGAAGACTGGGACAAGTTCAATCTCTGGCAGTATGAGTCCATCGTGGATGAGCCAGTTGAACGCGCTTACTCCATGGCAAACTACCCGGACGAAAAAGGCATGATCATGCTGAACGTTCGTGTGGCGTCGCCTCCTCCGGGCACTCAGGGTATTCCTGCCGGTAAGATGTCCTCCTTCATCTTCAACCTGAAGCCGGGTGACAAGGTGACGATTTCCGGTCCGTTTGGTGAGTTCTTTGCTCGCGAAACCGACAAGGAAATGGTGTTCATCGGTGGTGGTGCTGGTATGGCGCCTATGCGCTCGCACATCTTCGATCAGTTGAAGCGTCTTGAGAACCGCGATCGTAAGATCACTTTCTGGTACGGTGCACGTTCCAAGAAAGAGATGTTCTTTGTTGAGGACTTCGACCAGCTGGCGAAAGAGTTCCCGAACTTCACATGGCATGTGGCGCTTTCTGATCCTCAGCCAGATGATGACTGGGATGGTTACACCGGGTTCATTCACAACGTGCTCTACAACGAGTACCTGAAGGACCACGCTGCGCCAGAAGACTGTGAGTACTACATGTGTGGCCCTCCAATCATGAACCAGTCCGTGATCAACATGCTGGTTGATATGGGCGTGGAACGTGAAGACATCATGCTGGACGACTTCGGCGGCTAAGCGCTGAGACTATTGCAAGAATTGAGAGACCCGGTGTCGAGAGGCGCCGGGTTTTTTTATTGTCCTAAACGGAAGGTATGCGATAATTAATACAATTTTTGATTGAGTTTTGTTGAGTAGTGATAATGAATAATTCGCAGATTAGTTTATGGAATTACCTGCGTGAGTTCACGAGGGTTTATCTGCTTATTAGCATAAATCTGACCGTCCTTATGGTAATATGCTTGGCTTTTCTTGATGTGTTGCTCCCATTGCAATGGATAGCCTATGTTGTGCGTGTATCTATTGGAGCAAACATCGGTAAGTCATTCTACAGCAAGCATAAACAACATCCGAATACGAATGCTTTGGTTAAACTTGCGGTATTTTGCTGTTTGATTGCCTTCATAATTGATGGGGTTTCAGCTTATCTCTCTTTGCCAAACCTTGACCGTATGTTTGAAAGCCCATTCTGGGCTCTAAGCATTCTGCTAGTGACGCAAACGTCGAGCTTCGGGCTCATTTGGTGTGGTTTGAAGCAGGGAATGCGAGCTGCTGAGAAGGCTGAGATTGATTGTATATCGTGAATTTAATGAGAATGAGTTGGACGGAACATGAGAAGTGCAAACTCTCATCGTTTGTGCGTGCATTACAATGTTGGATTTAAAAATGGTTTATTTTCAGGGTGTTACTAAATTTATCGCGTCCTATGTCTTTATGCTCGTAGTTATCTTTACCTTCAATATCATGGTCATTCAGTTCGTCGATGAGCCGGTGTCGTTTTGGAAAGCTGCATGGCCAATGGGCATGATTGCTGGTTTTCTGCTTGGCTTCAAAATGAATGAGAAACGGCAAGTCAGGTCAAATATTGGGTCTCTATTGCAGTTGGCCGTTCTGTGCTTTGTTGGCTCGTTAACGGTGCAAGGTGTTATTAGCTACATTGGGTCATCCAACTTACTTGAGATGAAGGCCGCGAAAAATCTTACTGTAGATTTTGACGCGATTTGGTTGGTCTCACAGTTCGGGTTAATCTTAGTTGGTTTGTGGTTCGGTGGCTGGATCAATGAAAAGTTAGAAGGTGGCCAACTACTTGACTTGTTGCCGTGTGAAGCAAAACTCTTAACTCTCGAAAGCCAACTTCTTCAGCCCTCAGTTCGTGGAGATCAGCAGCAACTTGAGTTGTTGCTGCACGCAGACTTCATAGAGATTGGTGCGAGTGGTCGTATGTATGATCGGGCGCAGATACTCAATGAGCTTCCGAGTGAAGCAGTGGATTATCCAGTCAGAACAATTGAGAATTTTCGGCTGCGTGAGTTGAGCGAGGGGCTCATTCAGGTGTTTTACAGCATTGCCGAGAATGCGACGCAGCGGACATCCATTTGGAAGCTTGAGGATGAGCAGTGGTCCATGATTTATCATCAAGGAACACGCAGAGCACCATAGTGGGTGGTTAACCCTCAGAGTTCTCTAAAATCCGACTGTTTGTGTGCGCGTCGATTAAATACTTTGGCTCCTAATATGCGTGCTGGTGAATTTTTACTAGAGCCTTTTGTGGTGGTGAATATCTAGCTGAGGCTCTCAGTCTTGTTGCGTGTATCCCGTGGGAAACTGAACCGTCCAGCTTGGGATCCGCAGTAGAGGGTTGGGTATGACGCATAACACCGCTTTGCTCATTATTGCATGCCAGAACGACCATTTTCCCGGTGGGAAATTTGAGTTGCCGAAACAGATGGAAGCTGCGACTAACATTGTGCAGTTACTCAAGGATGCCCGGCAGCACCATGAGTTCGTCATTCATATCAAACATGTTTATGAAGACCCCAAGTCACCTTACATGGCCGAAGGATCTTTTGGTGCCGAGATCAATAAAATGGTCTGGCCGAGAGATGGCGAGCCGATTGTCACCAAATATAACTTCAATGCCCTAGAAGGGACGAACCTGCGGGAGTTGCTGACAGATCATAAGATAGATGATCTGGTGATCTGCGGTTCGATGACACAATACTGCATTGTTGAGACAGCACGGGCGACTTTGGATCTCGGTTACCCGGTTACTGTTGTGTACGATGCCTGCGCAGCGAGTTGCATGGAGTTCCGTGGGCGTGAAGTGTCCGTGGATGATGTGCAGGCCTCAATTATGGCTTCTCTGATCTTTTCCAATGCGGCTGTCGTTTCGACGGATGAGTTTTTGACCCAACCTCATTAAGCTGCAGCGCTTTGATATCCGAATTTTTGGCGGTACTGACCAGGGCTGAGGCCTGTGGTTTTGATGAATACGCGGCGGCAAGCTGTTGGGTCTTCGTAACCAATGTCCCATGCGATCTCGTTGAAGGACCGTTTGGTTTGCTCCAGCTGCTGGCGTGCTTCGGTTATGCGAAGTTGCTGTAAATAGGTGTTTGGCGTGTGCCCTGTCGCGACTTCAAACCGTCTTTGAAAGGTTCGTCCTGTCAATCCGGCTTTTTCTGCCATTTCGGGTACTGTCAATTTTTTCTTATAGGTGGTCTGAAGCCAATGTTGGGCTTTGAGAATAGCCTGATCACCGTGTGAGAAATTGGGATAGAAACGACTATAGTTCTTCTGTTCTCGCCCCGCTGGGTCAATGAGAAACCTGCGAGAGACTTCGAGCATGGTTGTGTGATCGATGAAGTGATCGATTAACCTGAGACCCAAATCAGTCCATGCCATGATACCGCCTGCGGTAATGACATCGCCTTCGTCGACGATCATTTTGTCAGTATCGAGTTGTACCAAGGGGTATTTCTTTGCAAAATCCTCGGTGATTGCCCAGTGTGTTGTAGCAGGTCTGTTATCGAGAATACCCGTTTCGGCGAGTAGCATTGCACCGACGCAGATTGAGCAGAGAATGGCGCCATGCTCATGCTGGTGTCTGAGCCATTGGATGAGTGCTGGTGAGACGGTTGGGTGATCATCAACCAGACTGGGAGGCAGGATTATCGCAGAGAAACTGGTGGTTCCGACTGAACTGATCTGATCTTCGTGAAGTACGGTTGCCTCAATACTGCTGGCATTTCTTTTGCTGGCAGCGTTGAACATATCGATCAGCCCATAAACCGCTGAGAGTTGAGCGCCGGTGTAGGACAGGATGCCGATAGGATGATGTGTCTCTGATCTGGTCATGTGGCAATTATAGCATGTTTTATGTCGTATATGCCAATCGAGTTGATTGGAGGTGTTGATTAGGTTTGCTGCTGACAAGAGCAAATCTAAGGAGGCACAAATGTCTAAATCCGCACTGGTTATTGTTGACGTTCAGAACGACTATTTCCCTGGTGGTGCCTGGGAGCTGAATGGGCAGGTTGAAGCTGCTCAGAATGTAAAGCGCCTGTTGGAAGACAGTCGCAGCAAGAAAACACCGGTCATTCACATTCAGCATGTGGTTGAAGCAGGCAATGCGCCGTTCTTCAATGCAGGCACTGAAGGTGTTAAAATTCATGATGATGTGGTGCCTCAGGATGGTGAGCCGCTTGTGACCAAGCAGTTTGCAAATAGCTTTCTGCAAACCAACTTGAAAGAGCTGCTAGATGAGCAAGGCATTGAGCATCTGGTTGTTGTCGGCTCTATGTCTCACAACTGCATTGATGCAACAGTGCGCGGCGCTGTCGATCTGGGGTATACAGCGACCATTATTGAAGATGCTTGTACGACATTGGATATGGAACACAACGGCGAAACTATTCCCGCGAAGTACGTGCACGGTGCGTTCATGGCATCACTGGCTTTTGCATACGGCAAAGTTGTCAGCACAGACGAGTATCTGGCCGCTTAACGTAGGCTTTTGCTGCTTTCAGAAGCCGGCTCTTGAGGCTGGCTTCTGATCAGGGTTAGCTCGGGATTTTATAAAATCTGCTTTTTAAAATCCGGCATGCTTAAACGTGTTGGCCTTATTGTTTGCTCAAATAAGACCAATCGAACTGAGGTGTGCTTATGCTAAAAAGGGCCCTGATTATTGTTGACTGCCAGAATGATTATTTCCCCGGTGGCAGCTGTCCTTTAGCAGGGCAGGTAGAAGCAGGAAAAAACATTGCCCGCCTTCTTGAGGTGGTGCGAGATAACGACGAAAACGTCATCCACCTTCAGCACATGTACAAAGATAAGACAGAGCCTTATCTGGTAGAGGGATCGCCAGGGGTGGAGATTAACGAGTGTGCCAGGCCCGTGAACGGGGAGCCTGTTGTCGTTAAAAATTATATGAATGGCTATAAGGACACCAACTTGCAGCAGATCCTCGTTGAGGCTGGCATTGATGAGATCGTCATGTGTGGCTCTATGAGCCAGAATTGTGTGAACGCGACTGCGCGTCAGACCCTTGATCTGGGTTACCCGCTGACTATCATCTACGATGCCTGCGCTACAGAGGATCTTGAGTTCAATGGCGTAACCGTCCCAGCGGATCATGTTCACACGGCAATGATGGCGTCTTTAAGATTTGCGCATAGCAACGTGATTTCTACCGATGAATTCCTGCATTCGTTGAATGGAGCTTAATCAACGTTTTGGATGAGCAACCTTCTGAGGGGACATGGCCAAGAAAGCCTTAATCATTATTGATTGTCAGAACGATTTCTTTCCGGGGGGGAAGTGTGAACTCGAGGGCCAGGTTGAATCTGCTGCAAACATTAAGCGTTTGCTCAAGAACGCTCGTGATAATGATGAATGCATTGTCCATATCCAGCATTTCTTTAAAGATAAGTACGCCCCGTTCCTTGTTGAGGGAACTATCGGGGCAGAGCTGCATGATAGTTGCAGTCCCGCTGAGGGGGAGCATGTGGTGGTCAAATATTCCGCCAACAGTTACCTGAACACGAACCTTCAGCAGATTTTAGAGGATGTGGGTGTTGAGGAAATCGTGATCTGCGGGGGCATGTCTCATATGTGCATTGATGCGGCAGCGCGTGCGACTGTTGATCTTGGTTATCCAATCACTGTTATCTACGATGCTTGTGCAACATGTGACCTTGAATTTGAAGGGGAAGTTGTTCCCGCAAAATATGTCCAAGGGGCGATTATGGCAGCGCTTTCGTTTGCCTATGGCAAGGTTATTTCGACTGAGGAATATCTGGGTCACTAAGCAGGTTTGCGGTGCGGGCTTTATCAGGTCTGGTGTTTACTCCTAGGTTTTATGAAAAATGCGGGTTTTTCTAGCTGAGTTCCGTCAATCGATATCTATTAGACTGTTACAGAGTTGGTCTGTCACGTGAGGTGTTGAGCGTAAGATGACGAGAACGGCGTTGCTGATAATTGACTGTCAGAACGACTTCTTTCCCGGTGGGAAATGTGAGTTGGAAGGGCAGTTCGAGGCTGCGGGGAACATTCAGATGTTGCTAACAAATGCGCGCGTTCAGGATCAAACTATCGTTCACATCCAACATCATTTTAAAGAGAAGGACGCTCCGTTTACGGTCGAAGGCACGATTGGTGCTGAAATTCACGATATGGCGAAACCGTTGCCGAATGAACCGATTGTGACGAAATATACCTCCAACATTTTCCTCAATAACAACCTGAAGCAAATCCTGGATGATGAAAATGTTGAGGAACTGGTTATCTGCGGGTCTATGAGCAAGGATTGCATTGCAGCTGCAGCGCATGCGACGACAGAACTTGGGTATCCGATTACGATCATTTATGATGCCTGTGCGACGCGAGAGCCTGGATCCTGTGATACGTCTTCGCAGCAAGAGTTTGTGCAAGCAGCGATTATGGCTTCGCTGTCGTTCATTTGCAGCAATATTGTCTCCACAAATGAATATCTGCAGAGACATTCTCTGGCGTAGGTTTGGACTTGAGGTGTTTGAGATCAGCTAAGGATATTGATCTTTTTCAGACCAACCCAGAATGGACCAATGGCAAGCAGCATGAATGATGCGGCCAGTAGGAATGGTGCGCCCGGATAGTAAAGCTCTGCACTGTCTGCTGTGAAGCTGGTGAACAGCTGCGTCATCATCAAGGTGGAAAGCACAAGCGTAAGTCCGATGATGCTTGTCAGCGCGCCTTGCAGACGGCCTTGTTTGTCCTGAGAGACGTGATGGCTCATCAGGGCGATCAAGGCAGGTGGGATCATGGCACCAAGCGCTGCTGGTGGCAGAAGCAGGATAACAGTGAGTGTGTTTGGTGCGAATGCGAAGCCAAGTAGTGCGAGCACGGCGAAGAAGAAGCCATAAAGCACGGTCTTTGCTTCGCCTTTGCGCGGAATAATCCAGCGGATAAGGCCACCTTTGACACTGGAGAAGCCAATGCCGACGATAGCGAGTGAGAGCCCTACCTGAGCTGTGGTCCAATTGAAGGCTTCAATTGTGTAGTACGGCCAGATTGCTGGATATACGAAGTTTGCCATTTCAAACAGGAAGAGCGCAATGAAGAGCCACACCAGAACAGGAGACTGGGCGATGTCCATGGCTGCGCCAATAGGGTTTGCTCTGCGCCAGCGAATGGCCTTTCTCGCCGACTTTGGTAGAGTTTCCGGCATATAAAATAGGCCGTAAGCAAAGGTTATCGCAATCAGAACTGCGGAAATGTAGAAGGGAACTCGGACGCCAAAGAGCGCAAGTGTCCCGCCGATAACCGGACCAATGACAAAGCCAAAACCGATGGCTGCGCCGACCATGCCGAAGCGGGTGGCGCGCTTGCCGTTATGCGAGATGTCGGAGACAGCTGCATAGGCCGTGGCGTATGTTGCGCTGGCTATTCCAGCGAAGAGCCTGCCAATGAACAGAACCCATAGGGAGCCTGCGAAGGTCATGATCAGGTAGTCAACTGTCAGGACAGCGAGAGAAAGTAACAGGACTGGACGACGACCAAAACGGTCGGAAATGGCGCCAACAGCAGGACCGAAAAGGAACTGCATTGCTGCATAGCTCGCCGCGATGTAACCACCCCAGAGTGCTGCATCTGCAATGGTCGTTTGGCTGAGTTCTGCAACGAGTGCCGGGGTCACCGGAATGATCAATCCGGCACCAATCGCGTTCAGCAAAACAGTCCCTGCAATGAAGACAAGGGTGTGAAAGTCCTGTTTTGACCTGATAGATTGCAGTGCCGGCAGCATTCTTTTCTCGTTTTTTCGCTAAATGCTATGTAACAAAGCGCCCCAGCAAGTAAAGAAAAAACTCAGCATTTGTGCATATGCCGCAGGTCAAACAATCAAGGTGAAGATCTATTTACGCCACGGCGGTGTTTCTTTAGCAAAGAATGCAGAAATTCCAGCCTGAGCTTCAGTGGTTTCCCATCTATCCGCTAGGGCATTTGCTGTGTAGTCAATCTGATCTTCTACTGGCATGCGAGCCAAATTCTGGCAAAGAGCTTTTGCGTCGGCTACGGCACCCGGTGCGCAGTTCAAATAAGCTTCTGCTTCTTTCTGTGTTACTGCGTGCAGGTCTTCTGGTGTTGTCACCAATGAGACGAGACCGAGGTGATGGGCTCGTTCCGCACCAAACGGGCGGGCATTCATGAAGACTTGTCGAGCGTGACCTTCGCCCAGACGACGTACAACATAAGTGCCGATGGTTGCCGGGATCAGGCCGAGGCGGGTCTCTGTCAGCGCGAACTTGGTGTTGTCTGCAGCAACCACCAGATCACAGACGCTGAGTATGCCAACTCCGCCACCGTAAGCAGGGCCATGGACACGAGCGATTAGGGGCTTCTTCATGTTGTCGAGGCGTTTCAGCATGCCTGCCAGACGATTGGCTTCCTGCATTTTGCCAATGCGGTCTTTCTCTGCCTGCGCTTGCATCCATTTGAGATCGCCGCCAGCACAGAAAGTTTCACCGTCCGCTGTCAGAATGATTGCGCGGGTCTGCTCGCAGTTGTCGAGCTCTTCAGCTGCAGCGACCAGTTCGTCCATCATCTGCGCGTTCATAGCATTGTGCTTTTCAGCGCGCGCTAGCAAGAGCGTGGTGATGCCGTTGTCCGCTTTCTCGATGCGAAGGTTCTGATAAGTCATGCTGCCGCCGCCTCTTTAATGGAGAGAATAAACTCTTGCGTTTGCTCCAGCTTCTCAATGTCAAGGCCGGTGTCGTAGTCCAGTAGCTTTGCCATTTTTGCAACGGCCAATGTGCTGACGTTGCCTTTGGCTCCTGGTGCATATGGACAACCACCGAGACCACCGATGGCTGAATCGAACGTGCGAAGGCCCATTTTGATGCTGGACATGATGTTGGCCAGAGCCAAGTCCTTGGTGTCGTGGAAATGGCCTGCGAGTTGCTCAGCTGGAATGACTTTTAGAACGGCCTCCAGCATCGCTTCTGTGGTTTCTGGAGTTGCCGCGCCAATAGTGTCGCCGAGTGAGACCTCATAACAGCCCATCTGCAGCAGACGTTCTGAAACCATTGCTACGTTCTGGACTGGTGTTGGGCCATCGTATGGGCACTCAACGATGCAAGAGACGTAACCGCGGACCGGGATGCCGTCAGCTTTTGCTGCGTCTACGATTGGAGCAAAGCGTTCGAAGCTCTCTTCAATAGAACAGTTGATATTCTTTTGAGAGAAGCCCTCAGATGCGGACGCAAAGATCGCAACCTCGTCAGCTCCTGACGCCTTGGCACGCTCATAGCCTTTGATATTTGGCGTTAGCGCAGTGTAGCGAATGCCCGACTTGCGTGTGATGCCTGCAAAAACTTCTCCAGCATCTGCCATCTGCGGCACCCATTTGGGCGAGACAAAGCTGGATGTTTCAATCTTTTCAAACCCACACTCGGAGAGGCGGTTGATCAGCTCGATCTTGTTCGCTGTCGGGATCAGCGTTTTTTCATTTTGCAGGCCGTCGCGCGGGCCCATCTCAAAAATGTTCAGTTTCTTGCTCATCGCTTATCAAACCTCCTCGTCGATAGCGCGGGCACGAAGTTCTCTGCGGATAACCTTTCCGGTTGTTGTCATTGGCAGGGCTTCGACAAATTCCAGTTCACGTGGATATTCATGCGCAGCTAATCGCTGTTTCACAAAATCAGAAAGTTCCTTGGCCAGTTCGTCGGATGGCTCAACACCTTCCTTCAGCACAATGTAGGCTTTGACGATCTCGGTGCGTAGCTTGTCTGGCTTGCCGATAACGCCTGCCATGGCAACTGTGTCGTGCTTCAGCAGGCAATCTTCAATCTCGCCGGGGCCGATGCGGTAGCCGGATGAGGTGATGACGTCATCATCGCGGCCAACAAACTGGATCCAGCCGTCCTTATCCATCACACCTTTGTCGCCCGTGATGAGAAACTCGCCAGAGAACTTCTTTTTCGTGGCTTCCGGGTTGTTCCAGTATTGGAGGAACATGACAGGGTTTGGTGCGCGAACGCCAAGATTGCCAAGCTGACCAGCTTCGAGAACGGTGCCTTTGTCGTCCACGATTTGCACATCAAAGCCCGGTACGGCTTTGCCGGTAACACCGGGACGGGTTTCCATCAGTTCTGCGCAGGTGGAGACAACGAGGTTGCATTCGGTCTGGCCATAGAACTCGCTGATTGTCAGGCCGAACGTGTCTTGGCCCCATTGGATCAGCTCTGCGCCGAGGGCTTCACCGCCACTGCCGAGGGAGCGGAGGGAATAGGTCCAACGATCCTTCGGGTTCTCTACCTGCCGCATCATCTTCAGCGCGGTTGGCGGGATGAAGGCGTTGCGGATCTTTTGGTCCTGCATCAACTGAAAGGCTGCTTCGCCGCTGAACTTCTTGAAACGGCAAGCCACGACAGGAATGCCGTGATGTAGGCTTGGAAGAAGAACGTCAATCAGACCACCGATCCATGCCCAGTCGGCAGGCGTCCAAAAGCGGTCACCGTCCTTCGGGAACATGTTGTGCGGCATCTCTACACCGGGCAGATGGCCGAGCAGCGTGCGGTGTGCGTGCAGTGCGCCTTTGGGTTGTCCGGTGGTGCCGGAGGTGTAGATGATGATGGCAGGATCTTCGGCTTTGGTGTTCACCGGAGTGAAGTCTGCGCTCTGATTTGCCATTTCAGCATGAAGCGAGCGGGTGCCGACGTCTGTGCCCTCGATGTTCAGGATCAGCTCAAGCTCAGGCAGACTGTCGCGGATTTTTTCCAGCTTCTCAGCACCTGCATTGTTGGTAATGAGGGCTTTCGCACCGGAGTTCTCTAGCCGGTACTCCAGTGCTTCTTCGCCAAACAGGGAGAAGAGCGGAATGGAGATGCCGCCGAGCTTATGAATTGCAATATGGGAGAAGGCTGTTTCTGGTGCTTGCGGCAGCAGGATGCCGACGCGATCACCGCGGCTGATGCCTTGAGATACGAGTAGGTTGGCCAACTGATTGCTCAGCTTTTTCAAGTCACCAAAGGTGTAGGTGGTTGTCGGCCCGTCTTCTTCGGCGAAGATGAGTGCTTCGCGGGCGGCGTCTTTGTCCGCCCACTTGTCACAGATATCTACGCCAATGTTAAAGAACTCCGGGATGTCCCACTGAAACTTTTCTCGGAGTTCCTCATAGGTATTCGCTGATGGCAACAACGGTTATTCCTCCTCCTCAAGCGTGAGGAGTATAACGCCTTCTTCCACCTGGTCACCCGCAGATGCCATTACTTCTGCCACAACGCCGTCACGCGGTGCTTTGAGAGAGTGTTCCATCTTCATGGCTTCGGTCACGATCAACGTATCGCCTTCAGAAACCTCGTCACCCGGCTTACAGTTTACAGCGCGCACAAGACCTGGCATTGGCGAGGCAATCGCATTGCCTGAGGCTGTGTTGTCGTCTTGCTCTGCCAGATGGTCCGGCAGATCGAAGCGCCATGTAACACCGTCGGAGAACAATGTGAGACTGGTGTCTTCTGCGAAAAAATCAGCTGAGGTGATCTGGCCGGCAAAATCCACGCGCATGTGGTTGTTGTCTACGAAGAGGATCTGCAAATTGAAGGTTTCACCATCAATCGTAACGGTCAGGCTACCATCATGATGACGGTTTGCCACAACTTCGGTGACTTCGTCACGCCATGACAGATGCGCAATTTGCTGTGCTGCTGTCCAATGACGCCAACCTGTGAGGCTCACCCACGGATCGTTATGGACCAATGCAGTTTCAGTTGCGAAGCCGAGCTCGATGAGGGCTGCCATTGCGAACGCGTGCTTGGTTGGTGCTGTCGGCTTGGTGAGAGCTTCCAGTTCACGGTCAATAAGGCCCGTATCCATCTCACCTTTTGCGAAGCCTTCGTGGTTACATAGGCGGTGCAGGAAGGTGATGTTGGTGGTGCAGCCAACTGCCTGGCTCTTTTCCAATGCCAAAGACATTTTCGCCAGAGCAGCTTCACGGGTTTCGCCGTGGCAGATCACCTTTGCGATCATTGGATCGTAGTAAGGCGTGATCGTATCGCCTTTGCGTACACCGCTGTCGATGCGGGCGAACAGTTCCGGCAGTTTCAGCTCGTTCAAAGTTCCGGTTGCTGGCAGGAAGCCTGCTTCTGCATCCTCAGCGTAGATACGTGCCTCGAATGCGTGGCCGAAGATTGTGAGCTCGTCCTGCATCAGAGGTAGTTTGCCACCAGCTGCTACGGAGAGCTGCCAGTTGACCAAATCTTGCCCGGTGATGGCTTCTGTGACTGGATGTTCTACCTGAAGACGCGTGTTCATCTCCATGAACCAGAAACGGTCAGACCGTAGACCTTCTGAGCCATCAACAATGAACTCAACGGTTCCAGCGCCTTCATACCCCACGGCCTGAGCTGCTTTAACGGCAGCATTACCCATGGCGTTGCGCATCTCTTCGGTCATGCCGGGGGCAGGGGCTTCTTCGATCACCTTTTGGTGGCGACGCTGCAAGGAGCAGTCGCGCTCGAACAGGTGTACTGCATTGCCATGACCATCACAGAAGACCTGCACCTCGATGTGGCGTGGTGACAGGATGTACTTCTCGATGAGGACGCGTGGGTCGCCAAAGCTGGACTGACCTTCGCGCTGAGCGCCTTCCAGAGCTTCAAAGAAGTCTGCCGGATCATCAACACGGCGCATGCCTTTGCCGCCGCCGCCTGCGCGGGCTTTGATGAGGACCGGATAGCCGATCTTGTCGGATTCACTTTTCAGGAACTCAGCGTCCTGGTTGCTGCCATGATAACCCGGTACGACTGGAACGCCGGATTCTTCCATGAGTTTTTTGGCAGCATCTTTAAGGCCCATAGCGCGGATTGCGTCCGCGGGTGGGCCGATGAAGACAAGGCCAGCTGCTTCTACCGCTTCCACGAACTCCGGGTTTTCTGAAAGAAAACCGTAACCCGGATGGATGGCATCTGCGCCGCTGGATTTGGCAGCGTTGAGTAGCTCAGGGATGTTGAGGTAGCTCTCTGCCACGGGCGCTGGGCCAAGGCGGTAAGCCTCGTCAGCCATTTGCACGTGACGGGCATCGCGGTCAGCGTCTGAATAGACTGCAACAACCTTGATGCCGAGGGCTTTGGCGGATTTTGCAATACGGCAAGCAATCTCACCACGATTCGCAATAAGGATTTTCTTGAACATACCGAGCCCCTTACATGCGGAAGACGCCGAAGGGCGTGTCTTCGATTGGTGCGTTGAGGCTTGCTGCGATGGACAGTGCCAATACGTCACGGGTTTTGCGCGGGTCGACAATGCCGTCATCCCAGAGGCGTGCGGAGGCGTAGAGCGGGTGTCCTTGCTCTTCAAACTGATCAATGATCGGCTGTTTGAAGGTTGCTTCTTCTTCCGCTGACCATTCACCGCCTTTGCGCTCAATGCCGTCACGGCGCACGGTTGCCAGCACGCCTGCAGCCTGAGGGCCGCCCATTACGGAGACGCGGGAGCTTGGCCATGTCCAGAGCATGCGTGGTGAGTAAGCCCGGCCACACATACCGTAGTTGCCAGCGCCGAAGGAACCGCCAATGAGCATGGTGATTTTTGGAACCTTTGCGCATGCCACGGCTGTTACCAGCTTAGCGCCATCTTTTGCGATGCCGCCTGCCTCATACTTCTGCCCGACCATGAAGCCGGTGATGTTTTGCAGGAAGACCAGCGGGATTTTACGCTGACAGCACAGCTCCACAAAGTGGGCGCCTTTAAGCGCGGCTTCTGAGAACAGAATACCGTTGTTGGCGATGATGCCGACAGGCATGCCGTGGATGTGAGCGAAACCGGTGACTAGCGTAGTACCGTAGCGGGCTTTGAACTCATCAAAGCGAGAGCCGTCTACCACACGGGCGATGACTTCGCGCACGTCGTACGGTGTTTTCAGATCCGCAGGGACAACGCCGAGGATTTCTTCTGGATCGTAGAGCGGATCTTCCGGCGTTTGCAGCTGAAGTTGGTCTGGCTTGCGGCGGTTGAGGTTGGACACAGCCTGACGGGCCAGCGCCAAAGCATGAGCATCGTCACGGGCCAAGTGGTCTGCCACACCGGAGAGGCGGGTGTGAACATCCCCGCCGCCCAGATCTTCAGCAGAAACCACTTCGCCCGTGGCGGCTTTCACCAGTGGAGGACCGGCGAGGAAAATGGTGCCTTGCTCTTTCACGATGATGGTCTCATCACACATGGCTGGCACATATGCGCCACCCGCGGTACAGGAGCCCATGACCACCGCGATTTGCGGAATGCCCTTTGCAGACATGTTGGCTTGATTGTAGAAGATGCGGCCAAAGTGTTCTTTGTCCGGGAACACCTCATCCTGCTGAGGCAGGTTAGCGCCGCCAGAATCCACCAAGTAAATGCATGTGAGATTGTTCTCCATGGCAATTTCTTGGGCGCGGAGGTGCTTCTTGACCGTCAGCGGATAATAGGTGCCGCCCTTTACCGTGGCATCGTTGGCCACGATCATACATTCGATGCCGTTGACCCGACCGATGCCGGTGACAATGCCTGCTGAAGGGGAGGCGCCCTCATACATGTTGTGGGCAGCAAACTGACCGACTTCCAAAAACGGAGAACCCGGATCGATCAGACGGGCAATACGTTCGCGTGGGAGGATTTTTCCACGGGACACGTGCCGTTCGCGAGGGCCTTCGCCCCCGCCCAACAGAGCTTGCTGGCTTGCGGCGCGGACCTCATCCATTGCGGCGAGGTGCAGGGTGCGGTTGTTCTTAAAGCTTTCCGAACCCGTTGCAGCCTGAGACTTGATGACAGCCATTACTTGGTTTCCTGGAAGAGCTCACGACCAATCAGCATGCGGCGGATTTCTGAGGTGCCTGCGCCGATTTCATAGAGTTTTGCATCACGCAGCAGGCGACCGGTTGGGTACTCGTTGATGTAACCATTACCGCCAAGAGACTGGATTGCTTCCAGTGCCAGTTTGGTTGCGTTTTCAGCGGAATAGAGAATACAGCCAGCGGAATCCTTACGGGTGGTTTCACCGCGGTCACACGCATTTGCGACGGCGTACACGTAGGAACGGGAGGCGTTCATCAGGGTGTACATGTCTGCGATTTTACCCTGCATCAGCTGGAATTCACCGATGGCTTTGCCGAACTGTTTGCGCTCGTGGATGTAAGGAACCACAATGTCCATAGCTGCTGCCATGATGCCCAGTGGACCACCGGAGAGAACAACGCGCTCATAATCCAGACCGGACATCAGAACGTTTACACCGCGGCCTTCTTCACCGAGGACGTTCTCATATGGGACTTCGCAGTCTTCAAAGACCAGCTCACACGTGTTGGAGCCGCGCATGCCGAGTTTGTCCAGCTTTTGCGCTGTAGAGAAGCCCTTCATGCCTTTTTCGATGATGAAAGCTGTCATGCCTTTGGGACCAGCATCTGGATCAGTCTTTGCGTAGACCACCAGAGTGGAGGCGTCAGGGCCGTTTGTGATCCACATTTTGTTGCCGTTGAGCACGTAGCGGTCATTGCGCTTTTCAGCGCGCAGTTTCATGGAAACAACGTCAGAGCCTGCGCCCGGCTCGGACATGGCCAGAGAGCCGACATGCTCACCGGAGCAGAGCTTTGGCAGATACTTTGCCTTTTGCTCAGGTGTGCCGTGACGGTTGATCTGGTTCACGCACAGGTTGGAGTGCGCGCCGTAGGACAAGCCAACAGACGCGGAGGCGCGGGAGATTTCCTCAACCGCAACAACATGGGCGAGGTAGCCCATGCCGGTTCCGCCGTATTCCGGGTCAGCTGTCATGCCAAGCACGCCAAGGTCGCCCATCTCTTTCCAGAGATCATTGGGGAACTCGTTGGTCTCGTCGATCTCAGCGGCGCGCGGTGCGAGCTTGTCTTGTGCCCACCGGCGAATGGTTTCGCGCAGAGCGTCAATATCTTCACCAAGACCAAAATTCATTACAGCGTCAAACACGGCGCTTCCTCCTGCTACCGAAGCTCTGCGATCCACGCTCTTTAACGAGCTTCCCAGTGGATCGTAAACTAATTAAACGAACGTTCGTTTGATTAATAGCAGGGGCTCAGCTACTATGCAATAACCCTTAGGGCGCATTTCCTGTTGCGTATTCTTTCCCGAAAACTGCTAGGCATCGCTCGGGCATGCGCTGAAACACTGCGTCTCTTATGTAGAATGAAAAAGGCTCAGATCGTGGCACGAACCAAAGGCTCCGTTGGCGCAGATACAAAAACTGCGATTTATGCAGCAGCAAAGAAGCTGATTGAAGCCAAGGGCTTTGAGGCGATGACGCTTCGCCAGCTTGCAGCTGAGGTGGGCGTACAGCCGGGGTCAGTCTATCGCTATGTAGAGAGTAAGGACGAACTGCTTCAGGCGCTGATGAACCTGCACATGATCAGCTTGATTGAGAACTGGGAGAAGCTGGAGGGCAAGGGGGACGACCCGGTTTCCCGTCTCAAAGCGTTTGTTGCGTTTCACATTCGCTACCACATTGAGCGCCGTGCGGATGTTGTAATCGCCAATCTGGAGCTGCGTTCGCTGGGTGAAGAGTATCGTGCTGATGTGGTGACCAAACGCAGTCAGTACGAGACCAATTTGCGGAACATTTTGTCCGATGGGGTTAAAGCAGAAGTGTTCCCTAATGTGGATCTGGAAGTTACTGCCTATGCCATCATTGCCATGCTGACCGGTGTTTGCTTCTGGTATCGCCCTGACGGACGCCTTAGTATCGATGAGATTATCGAAGTGCACCAGAAGTTGGTGCTGCAGGGCGTTGTGGGCTAGGGGCTATTCCTGTGATTGATCTGATTAAGGTATTTGCGTCTCTTGGGGCAGGCTATCTGCTGGGAAGCATCAGCACGGCAGTGCTGGTTGGGAAGATGTACGGCAAGGATATCCGCGAGCATGGCAGCAAGTCTGCTGGGCTCACCAATACACTGCGCGTGCTTGGCAAACCTGCTGCGCTGCTTGTTCTTATCGGAGATATCCTGAAAGGCGTGGTTGCCTGTTTGGTTGGTCTATATCTTGGTGTTTATGCAAGTTCTGGTGTTGCGGTGGACAGTGTGAGCATGTTGCTTGCCGGGGCTGGGGCTATTGTTGGTCACAACTGGCCAGTGTTTTTCGGCTTCAGAGGCGGCAAAGGTGTGCTAACGGCTGCTGCTGTGCTGTTTATGCTGGATCCGATTATCGCGCTAAGCTGCCTTGGGTCTTTTGCGCTCATTGTTGCTGCCACGCGCTTTGTTTCTCTGGGCTCAATCTGCGCTGCTCTGCTGTTTGTCGTGTTGTCTTTCATTCCAGTGTTTGGTCACACAATCTACTTCCAGATCTTCGCACTGGCGATGGCGTTTATCGTGGTTGCCAAACACCGTGCCAACATCGGCAGACTGCTCTCTGGTACTGAGAATAAGCTGAGATTCTAGCCTTAGCTGTGCTCACCGTAGCGGAACCATGCGGTTCTTGATCGGAGAAGCCTTCACAATTGAGGTGTTGGTCATTGCTTTTTCGTGGAGGGGGTCGAGGAGGTCGTCGAGTTCGCTGACGTCTTTTAGGTAGATGCGGGTGACGAAGCAGTCTTCACCAGTGACTTTATCGCAGGAGGTGAAGCGGGGTTCGTTTAGGATGAGCTGTTCCACCATATGCAGATTGCCAGGGCTTGGTTTGACGCGCACGATTGCTTCCAGGCTATAGCCGAGTGCCTTGGGATTTATCTGGATTGTAAAGCCTGTGATGATGCCGTCCTGCTCCAGCTTACGAACACGCTCTGTGGTGCTGGGGGCGGAGAGGCCGATGCGGCCCGCCAGCTCGCTGATGGAGATGCGGGCGTCGCGCTCCAGAATCTCTAGGATTTTGCAGGCAGTTTCGTCCAGTTGTTTTATCTCTTTAGGCACTTCTGTTCGCTCGCTTTAAAATGTGAGGGCATTTCGTGCAATTTGCCTTTCTTTTTCTATATAGCATGAGGCCATTGCTGGCTATTTTTTCAGTCATGACGATTGGAGGTTCTCATGCAGACAGATCTTTTAGCGCTTCAACATATCTCGGCATTTTCTCATGGTGATGAAGGTGGTAACCCAGCAGGTGTGCTGGTGGGTGAGACGATGCTTCCTGATGCGCAGATGCAGTCTATTGCGGCTGATCTTGGGTATTCCGAGACCGTGTTTGCGGTACCTCTTGCTGATAAAGACGGGTATCGGGTGCGGTATTTCTCGCCAGAAAATGAGGTGCCGTTTTGTGGGCATGCGACGATCGCGCTGGGTGCGGTTCTGGCTCAGCAGCATGGCCGGAAAACACATCGACTTGAGCTAAATGAAGCTGTGATCTCAGTGGAAAGCTGGCAGGAGAACGGGCAGCTGCAAGCCGCTCTGCAATCTCCGCAAACTAAAAGCGAAGCTCTGAGTGATGAAGTGACAGCACAGGTACTTGAGCTGTTTGGTTTAAGTGAGGATGATCTGGATCTTCGTATCCCGCCTGCGCGTGTTCATGGCGGTGCGGATCATTTGGTGCTTGCTTTGATTGACAGGGCTAAGCTCGCAGGTATGGCTTACGATCTGGAGGCAATGAAGCAGTTCATGCTTGGGCAGGGTCTTGTGACAATCATGCTGGTTCATGTTCGTGGGCCGCAAGGGTTTGATGTGCGCAATGCATTTGCGTCAGCTGGTGTGTTTGAAGACCCGGCCACGGGTGCTGCTGCGGCGGCGTTTTCTGGTTACCTGCGTGATATCGATTGGTCGCATGGTGGTGAGATCCAGATTGTCCAGGGCGAGGATATGGGTTTGAAATCACTCATTTCGGCAAAAATCCCATCGGAGGCGGGCGCTTCTGTGCGCATTTCCGGGGCTGCACGGCGCATGGTTTGACGCTTTCATTGATTGAGCTGGAATTTTCAGCCCGAGGCAGATTTGTCTCGGGCTTCTTACTGGAAGAAGCTAGATGAGCGCGAAGCTGATCTCTGCGTTTAGCGTGTTGGACACGGTGCAGATCTCTTTGGCGGCTTTGATCAGAGCCTCTGCTCTTTCGCGGTCCTCAAACTCTGGGAGAGCGAATTCCAGATGGAAGCTGCCAAAGCGGTGAGGCAGCGTGGATGCTTTTTCAGCGTTTACGGTGATGTAGACATTGCCGAGTGAGACCTTCTGCTGCTTGGCCACCATTTCCAGAGAAATCGCCATGCAAGACCCAAGTGCAGACATGATCAGATCTGATGGAGCGGAGAACTCATCGGAGTCTCCGAAGCCTGCTGAGTATTGATGGCCGAACTCATTGGTCACCCAGAACTGTCCATACTCATGAGAGGCGACCGTCAGTGGGCCATAGGACTTGGGCTTCATTTTAATCGGCATATTTATGTCTCAAACATTCTCGGAGATTGTTGTTGCTGCGACATGTATACGAGCAAGCCCAGCCTTACGTAAATATCGGGCAGGGATGAAAAATCCAACGGTGTTCACTCGTTGGTTATTGGGCTTGCTCTACTGGTATATGTTGTAAACACAATGTGGGCGGGGTGAAGCACATGTTGCTGCAGCATTGGTGTGCTTTTGATGACGGAATTGATTGGCGAGTTTGGCAGGTAGAATGATGGCAACGAATGAGACTGAGAACCTGCTTGCGCTGCTGGTAGAAGATGACCTGGATTTGGCCGGAACGATTGCTGATGTGTTGAAAATCCACGGTATTAGTTGCGATCACGCTTACAATGGTGAGGCGGGTCTAGAATTTGCGCGGCAGGGATATTTTGACGTTATCATTCTGGATCTGACGTTGCCTAAGATGGATGGTCTTACTGTTTGTGAAACGTTGCGCCGGGAAGGCATTGACCGCCCTGTTTTGATGCTGACTGCACGGGATGAACTTTCTGACAAACTGGCTGGATTTGAAGCCGGAACGGACGACTATCTGGTCAAACCCTTTGCGTTTGAGGAGTTGGTTGTGAGGTTGCGGGCGCTTTCCGGGCGGCGGAGTGCGAAGGCGAAGATATTTGAAGTTGCTGACTTACAGGTGGATTTTGCGCGGAACATCGCGAAGCGCGGAGATCGTGTTTTGCGCCTCTCGCCGACGGCCTGGAAGATCCTGGGAATTCTAAGCAAGCATAGCCCAGCATCAGTGAGCCGGGAGCAGTTGGAACGTGGGTTGTGGGGGGATGAACCGCCGGAGAGTAACAGCCTGAATGTGCATTTGTACAAACTTCGCCAGCAAATCCAAAGGGCTACAGAGGCTGAGGTTATCTGCCGTGATGCGAACGGGGGATACAGCCTGAGGGAGAAAGTGGATGGCGAATAAGAAAGCAACCAGAGTGCGCGGGCGCAGCATATTTCGCGAACTTGGCATCGCTTTCTTTCTGGGCGTTATTCTGCTGTTGCTGGTCTATACGTTTTTGCTGCCTATCTTCTTTGTAGCTGGCTCGGACGAGAGCATCATCTACCTGCTTGAGGATCTGGGACAAAGTTACGAAGAGGCCGTAAAAACAAATCCTGATGCCCCGCTGCCAGAAACCTACCTTATTCAGAGTGCCTTTTCGCTTGAAGCGCTGCCTGCTGAAATGTCTCGTCGTTTCAAAGAGGAACCATTGGAGCCGCTGGAGCTATATTATGATGATGAAGATCGAGGCTGTGATGCTGAGGGAAATTGTAAGGAGACCTATTATCTCTATCTGTACATCTATCCGCTGGAAGATGGCCGCAAACTTTACATCACGCTTGAGAGTACAGAAGAGTATCTAGAGGGCTCCGAAGAGGATCAGGTGGTCCTTCTTGCCTTTGCAATTATAGGGATCGTCAATTTACTCGCCACCTTTGTGAGTGCGCGCATTTTATCTAAACGTTTGATCCGGCCAATACAGAATTTGGAAAATTGGGCGCAGTCATTGAATGCTGAGAATGTGGGTGAGACACCGCCCAACTTCAGGTTCCGCGAACTGAACAATCTCGCTGTGAAGCTCACATACACCGTTTCCCGTATTTCTGAATTTGTTGAGCGTGAGCAGACGTTCCTGCGCTATGCGAGCCATGAGTTGCGGACGCCGATTACAGTGATTGCCGGCAATATTGCGCTGCTGAAGAGCCAGGAAAGTGGGGCTGAAGATACTGTGCCTGTGGAGCGTATCCAGCGGGCTAATCTGAACATGCGTATCATTGTCGAGACTTTGCTTTGGCTGGGTAGGGAAAGCTCAGCACCGCCGCGGCTTGAAAAGCTTGTGCCGGCGAAACTGATTATAGGTTGCATTGAGGAACTGTCTTATCTGAAGGGCAATAAGCCACTCACAGAACTGCTGGACTTGAGTGAAGATGAGGCAGAGCTGCCTAAAGCACCTTTGTTGATCCTGTTTGGCAATCTGATCCGTAACGCGTTTCAACATGCCCAAAAGGGTGAGATCAAAATTAGTTATAGCAATGGGGTCTTTGAGATTGAGAACCCTGTATCAGCTGGCAGCAAAGCGGATGCCACTTCTGTTTATGAAGAAAGCTTCGGCTTTGGGCTTTCACTTTGCGAGCGTATAGCGCGACGGATGGGCTGGGATTTTACTCTTGAGGAGCAGCAGGATGCCATCATCACGCGTCTGGTTCTGAGACCTGCTGATGCAGATAGTAAGTAGTTTAAATTGCTTGTATTCGTCATGAATAAATAAAAATATTTAAGGATATTTCTAGGCTTGTTCTAGTTTGAGTTTTGGAATTATGGCGGTTAAAAGAAAATATTCTTCAGTTTTATTGATGTTTGGAAATTTTACTATTTAATTTACGTAGAGACATAAGAGGTATTTGTCCGATTCGGGTGGGGTGATGCAGAGCGTACACGATGAAATGGTCCAGCGACTTTATGCCAATATCGCTCTTGGTGAGGATATTGGGCAGGCGTTTGAGCCAATGGCGTCGTCTTTTCGCGAGACCATGCTCTGTTACAAGATCGTCTCGCTTAATTCACTCGAGTATCATCACATGGCCTTCCTCAACACCAAAGAGGATATGGAAGCGAAAATACTTGCTGCGGGGCAGAGCAATCCATTACCCAGATTTGCGAAATTTGCTCCATTGAATGGCTTGATACATACCGAGGATTTTATCAGCCAAGATGAAGTTCGAGATACTGACTTTTTTGACAAAGTCTTCAGCGATTACGGAGTGTTTGACCGCGTGCGCGGCTTTATGATCCATCGTCAGGGGATGGACGCGGCTATGGTTTCGGTAGCGGTGCAATCTGATTTTGGCGGACCTGATGCAGTACAGCTCGATCACACTCTTGAAACTGTCAGGCCTCATTTTCAAAATGCGTTTTCGGTGGCGCTACATCTGGAACAAAGACGTGGTCTGACAGATGCTTACTCCTTCTGGCTGGATCGTATTCCAAGTGCGGCGTTTATTCTGGATCAAGGGCATCATGTTGCTTTTGCCAACAAGCAGGCAGAAGTGTTTTTCGGTTCCAGCCAGAGCTTCTTTATTGATCGTCGTGGAGAAGTTTCTTCACGCCATAACGCACATCGCAAGTTGTTTGAGGATGCTATTGTGCAGTGTCGGACCTCAGGCAAACCCCTTGGGCCGCTGGTCCTGACTGGTGAGGCAGCGCCCAATCCGTTCTTTGTTGTGATGCCAATAAATGTGCTCTCAGAAACGCCTGTTTATCTGGCTCCTTTTGTACGCGGGCCGCAGCCGCTTCTTTGCATGATAATGGATCCGGGGGATCAACCCTTGGCGGAACTGGAGAACCTTCAACACTATTTCGGAGTTTCTAAACGTGAGGCTGAGTTACTCCAGTATCTGGTTCGTGGGGCTTCTGTAGGTGAGACCTCTCATGCACTGGAGATCAGCTACAACACTGCACGCAATCATATGGCGCGTATTGCCGACAAGGTTTCAGTAAATTCTCAAAGTGAGTTGGTTCGGCTTGCAAGTGATCTGGCTGCGAGAGTGCCGCGACAGAGGGTGAGATGACGGATTGTGAAGATCTGATCGGGAGAATGTATTCCAGTGTGGTACTGGGGCAGGATCTTGGGCAGGTTTTTGAAGGTCTTGCTGCCTCCCATCCTGATGTTCTGATTGGCGTTCAGGTTCAGTGTTATCTGAATAATGACTATTACTATATGTCTTTTCAAAATGCTGCGGAGGATATGGTTGCAGATATGAATGAAGCTGGAGCTTGCAATCCATTTCCTCCTCTCGCCGCTATCGCTCCGTTTCAGTCTGTCCTGTATAGTGAACGCTACATCCCGCCAGACTTGGTTAAGCGCTCTGAGTTTTATGAAAGAGTGCTTGCCAAACAGAACACCTTTGATCGCTCGCGTGGGTTCTTGATGCATCGTCAGGGTGGTGATGCCGCGATTGTTGCGTTCACAATGCCCGATGACTTTGTAGGCAAAGAAGACCAGATCCTGTGTGACACGTTGGAGCGCATCCGGCCTCATTTTCAGCGAGCTTTTTCTTTGGCGCTTGAGTTGCGGCAGCGAGAGCAATGGGTTCCCTCAGATTCCCATTGGCTGGAGCGGGTTCCCAGTGCGGCGATGATCCTGGATCGTGGATTGCATGTTTCTGCTGCGAATGTAGAAGCCGAGCGCTTGTTTCAATCATCAAACCTCATTCACGTTGATTGTCGTGGTGAGCTTTCTGTCCGTTCTCATAACCAGCGAAAATTGCTGGAAGAAACTGCGAGTAGAGTTCGGCTTGGAAAAATGCCAATAGGACCCTTAGCGCTTCAAAGTGAGCAGATGCGAGGGGCGCTGTTTGCAATGACACCTATTCGGGGGCTGGAGCGTTCGCCTGTTTATCTTGATTGTTTTGTTCCTGCCGATGATGCTGTGCTTGCCATTGTGATTGATCCTTCCGTTGTGTCTGTTGCGCCAGTCAACTATTTGCAGGAGTGCATGGATGTTACGAGGCGAGAGGCGGAGCTGATCCAAAACCTTGTTGTTGGCTTGTCAATGCGGGAGACAGCTGACAAAATGCATATCAGCTACAATACTGCGCGTAATCATATGGCACGAATAACGGAAAAGGCTGGCTTTGGGTCTCAAAGCGAGCTGGTTCGTATTGCCAGCGATCTTGCCGCGCGCGTTCCATCCTACTTATCTTAGCAAGAAAGGTTCTTGCCTTGCATAAACGTATTTATGTCTTCGGAGCTTCTTGCGCCGGTTCGACCATGCTTGGCCATAGACTTGCTCAGGCTCTTTCGGTTCCTCATGTGGATTCTGATGATTACTTTTGGGAGCAAACAGAGCCACCCTTTTCAGTAAAACGGCCCGAAGAAGAACGGGTTTCGCTTATGAAACCAGCTATGGGCGAGGGGGGATGGGTTTTGAGTGGAGCGTGTGAGGGTTGGGCGAAAGCGCTGGTTTCGCAAAGCTCGCTTATTGTCTTCATCAGTGTGCCGCAGGAAGAGCGTCTTCAACGATTGAAGAAGCGAGAAAAAGAACGCTTTGGAGATCGCATTCTTGAAGGCGGTGATATGTTTGAGACGCACGAAGCTTTCTTTCAGTGGGCATCGCAATATAAGCAACCAGACTTTTCTGGCAGGAGCCGACATCGGCATGAAACCTGGTTGAAAGAGTGCGAAACGCCTGTTTTGCGTCTTGATGGACGATTAGGTCGTGATGATCTGGTTGCAAAAGTATTACAAACCTCTGCATGAGCTCTGCATAATCAATAATTTACGGTATTTCGCAAATGAAAATAGATTTTGTATTCTAAAATATTTTCGCGATTATTTGCTTGAATGAAGGTTTACGCAAGGGAGAGATCTGAAATTAAAGAGTAGATCTACTTGTGTGTTCAATATGAATATTACACATGTTTGATTGTGCTTTGTCGATTCTCTAGTTTATATAATTTTGATTTAAATTTTGGGAGAATTGCGATGAAATACATTTGGATCTTCCTATTTGTGGTGTTCTCGTTCAGTGCAAATGCTGAGTTGATCAGGTCGCAGATTGCAGCTAACCGTACTGCAAAACTTAACGTTTATAGCTATTACGTTCCTGAGACGTGCAACTCCGCAGCCTTGCCAAAAGTCTCTTTTGTCAAAAAGCCGGAGCATGGTGTGGTTCGTTTTGTGCAATCCCGATCTGCTCTGCCAAAATCGGCAGGCAAATGTGCAGGTAAACAGACGAACGATCTGATCATGTACTATTCGCCGGATAAAGATTTTCGCGGCACAGACAAGGTCGTGACCAAATTTCGAATGTATTCCGCAGGACGCATCATATCCGGTGGGAATACATATGAGATTGAAATTAAGTAGCAGCCAGTTTTACTGTCAGAAGAGCAGCCGTTCGGTTCATCATTAACCGGGCGGCTGTTTTTTATAGGCTCAAGCCTTCGTTCCAACACAGCTCTCAGATGCATTTCATTGAGACGGATTTGTCTGTCTGGAAGGTTTGCGTTGCTGGCAGTATCTCCTCAAATTATGAGCGTCTTGAGTGAAAAACTCAATTGTGATCCTTTGGGTGGCAATTATATTGTCGTTTGGCTGCGGGTTTTCTTTCAAATCGCGGTGATCTGGGTGCTTAATGTTGACATGAGCTCAGCAATGCCTATGAGTTGATTGATGAATTTTCGTAGTGGTTTGGTCGGGGAGGACTAGGCCGCTGCAAGAGCTAATAAGCCGGGACATAATAGTATCGCCAAACTAGCCGGCCGGGGGAGAGTAATATGCGTCTGTTTTCCTATAAGAACAGAAAGGTTCATCTTGGGCCATATCCTTCTGAACGATTGAAGCGGACGCATGGGGCAGTTGATCTGGGGCGTGTGCCTGGGGTGATGCCAACGGTTTTCTCGCAGACCGATAATCCGGAGATCCTGAGTAACTCGATGGCATCCTTCAGCGCGATCATGGATGCGATCCGCGATGGAGCCCACAACGCCAAGCTCTCTGAGATCCCGGATGATCCGCAGGAGCGGGCCAATCACCTCAAAGCTGCAGGCTACTTCTTTGATGCAACGATGATGGGTACCTGTGATCTGGTTCCGGAGCATTTTCTTGAGCAATCGCTGCGCAACCCTGATCTGGATAAGCTAGCAAAAGATTTACAGGGTTTTCAGCCCAAGACATTGGCAGCTGGTATTGATGTGACGATGGCAGATGTGCGCGACAGTGCTGCATCCACACCTGGTCCTGTTACGCATCATGGTTCTGCGCTGGTGGTGTTGATGGAACATCCGCGTGAGCCGAGAGCTGATGAACCCGGTGGCGACTGGATTGTGGGGAGCTGTGAGCAGCGTTCTGCCATCCGTGCAGCTGAGGTGGCTGTGGTTCTTGCCAACTATCTGCGTTTGCTGGGGGTTGAAGCGCGTGCGCATACCACGAGCAGTGCGGATGTGGATCTGAACCGATTGGCGGTTTCTGCCGGACTGGTGGAAGTGCTTGAGAAAGACGGCGAAGCAATCGTTTCCAATCCATATGTCAGGCGTGCATTTACGCTGGCAGCTGTGACGACTACTCTTGAGCTGACACCCGACCAGCCGCTTGCGCCGCGGAGTTTAGCGGATATCTGGAGTTCTCACGGCCCTGCATGGCAGCTGGGCATGGGAACGTTCAAGAATGCCTTCAACCGGAAGCCTTATGAAAACCGCGATTATCACATGGGGGCGTTTCCGTTTGAGAAGATCAAGCGGGTTGACGAGACAACGACCTTTATTGATGAGCCGCGCGTGCCACGGGTCCCCAAACGGACGGATATGTTTGCGCGTGCTCTCTTTGGGGATATGGGGAAACCTCTTCAGGAAGCGGCCAAAAACGGCGGTTATCTCGCCAAAAACCCGATGGGATACTGCGCCCGCCGTGCCCTTGCCGCGTTGATCTTGCTGCAAGATGGCGAGACTGCCTCAGACGTTTCGCCGAGTGCCCTGGATCTGGATAAAAACGCGGCCAACGTAAAATCAGCACTCTATTTCCTTGGAGCCGATGCGGTTGGGCTATCCCGCTGTCCGGATCACGCCTATTATTCTCATGATGCGCGCGGTGAACCCATTACGCCGTACCACAAAAATGCGATCTCCATTCTGGTGGATCAGGGGCATGAGACAATGGAGGGTGCCAGTGGCGATGACTGGATCTCCGGCGCCCAGTCCATGCGGGCGTATTTGCGGACTTCCATTATCGGCGGCATTGTCGCCGAGCAAATCCGCCGCCTTGGGTATCCGGCACGCTGTCATTCTGTGGTGGATGGCGAGGTTCTTCAGCCTCCGTTATTGCTGCTTTCTGGTCTTGGTGAAGTGAGCCGGATTGGGGAGGTTATTCTGAACCCTTATCTCGGCCCGCGCTTAAAGTCCGGCGTGGTGACGACGGATATGCCGTTTACCTACGACAAACCAATTGATTTCGGCCTGCAACGCTTTTGTGAGAGCTGCAATAAATGTGCGCGTGAGTGTCCATCCGGGGCTATCACGGCCGGGCCGAAGCGCATGTTCAACGGCTACGAGATCTGGAAATCAGATTCCGAGAAGTGCGCGCGATATCGCGTCTCCCAGCCTGCAGGGTCTTTGTGCGGTCGCTGCATGAAAACGTGTCCGTGGAACCTTGAAGGCCTGTTCAGCGAAGCTCCATTCCGCTGGACGGCAATGAAGATGCCATCTTCTGCTAAGGTTCTTGCTAAGCTGGATGACAAGTTAGGCAACGGATCCATAAACCCTGTCAAGAAATGGTGGTGGGATCTCGTCGCGAGCGGTGATGGTAACTACGTGATTGCTGAAGAGACCAATGCGCGTGAACTGCAGCTTGATCTTGATCTCAAATATGAAGATCAGACGCTGGCGGTATACCCAGCCAATCTTGCGCCGCATCCGTGGCCGTTTCCGTTCATGATGGATCGGGAGGCGGGGATCAAAGCCTATCAGGGCATGATCTCTGCTGGTGAGTACAAAGCCCGACTTGCGGCTGGCTCTAATGATCTTGCACCTGTTTATGAGGTTAGCGCGAGTTCGTCGCCGGTCTTGGCTGTTCGTCTTTCTAAGGTGGATGTGGAAGCGGAAGGGGTATCACGCTACGAGTTTATGCTGGATGATGGCTCTCCCTTGCCTGTGTTTGAAGCCGGAGCGCATATTGATGTTGTTGTGGCCCCTGAGTTTATGCGTCAGTACTCTTTGGCAGGCAATCCGGCAGACAGCAGTAAATATGTGATTGGTGTTTTAGAAGAAAAAGAAGGGCGCGGTGGGTCTGCGCTGATGCACCGGATTTTCCATGAGGGACGCCGGGTTTTCATTTCCAAACCGATCAATCATTTCCCATTGCATGAGGATGCAAAGAAAACTCTGCTCTTTGGTGGTGGAATTGGTGTGACGCCAATGATTGCAATGGCGCATCGTTTGCATGTGCTTGGGAAACCTTTTGAATTACACTATTGCTTCCGCCATCGCCACAAAGCTGGTTTTATTGATGAAATTGAGAATGCTCCTTGGTCGGACAAGGCCTTTATCCATTGTTCCAGTGAGGGAACGCGGGCAGATCTGAGCACCATTCTAGCCGATTTTGAAGACGGATATCATGTTTACACGTGTGGTCCGGATGTCTTCATGGATGGTGTGCTGGATACTGCTGCTGCTCAGGGCTGGGCTGAAGAGAGCCTGCATAAAGAGTATTTCTCGGTGCCGGACCAGGGTGACTACGTTAATACGAGCTTTTTTGTAAAACTGGCGTCAACGGGTGAGCGCATTGAGATTCCAGAGGACAAGAGTGCGGCTGACGTCCTGAATGAAAAGGGAATTTCTGTGCCAACTAAGTGCTCTGATGGCATTTGTGGGGTTTGCACTGCCAAGTACCAAGGTGCTGAAGTAGAGCATCGCGATTTTGTGCTGAGTGGGAAAGAAAAAGAAAACACTCTGGTTCTGTGTTGTTCGCGTGCGAAGAATGAAGGTGCAGAGCTTCGGCTTGAGTTGTAAATGAACTTTCAGCGATGGTTTGTATGAGTTGTGAGGCGGGAACTGATGTTTCCGCCTTAATGCTTCTCTGGCGGCTTCTTATTCTTCAACCGAGCATGCTCCGTATTTGGTGTGAGGTGCTGTTGGGAGGTACTTTTCAAGATCTCAGTTTTGTTGGAGCGTATAATTATCCGGATCAATGGATCACATGGATGCTGGTGTTGGATCCTATAGTTATGCCGAACCTGGAGATGCATTAGGAGCGTTGAAACCCGGAGGCTAACTGAGCTGTCGAGTTCTCCTATTGGCCAATTTTTTCAAATATAACGCTGTTATATTTCTATTGAGTCGTTATCGGAGGGGTTATGACTAAAGTACTTTATGAAAAAGATGGCCGTATTGCACGCATCACGCTGAACAGACCAGAGGTGATGAACGCTATTGATATGGATATTCCGCAGGAATTGTCGACTTGTGTGGCGCGGGCTAACTCTGATGATGGTGTTCATGTCATCATGCTTGGCGGCAATGGACCTGCATTTTGCGCTGGATATGATTTGACGGCTTATGCTGAAGCTGAGGGCAGTAACCCCGGCGTTCAGGAAATGCCTTGGGATCCTATGAAGGATTATGCCTTCATGAAGCAGAATACTGATCTATTTATGTCGTTGTGGCGAAGCTATCGGCCTGTCATCGCAAAAGTGCATGGTCATGCTGTTGCCGGTGGTTCGGATATCGCATTGTGTTCAGATATGATTGTCATGGCAGAAGATGCGCACATTGGTTATATGCCAGTCCGCGTTTGGGGATGCCCTACAACTGCAATGTGGGTTTACCGGCTTGGCCCGGAGCGTGCAAAACGCATGCTGTTGACTGGTGACAAGATTGATGGGGGTGAGGCAGAGCGAATTGGCCTGATCCATAAAGCAGTCCCTTCCGATCAACTTGATGATGAAGTTGAAAAGCTTGCTGAGCGGATGGCTGGCATACCGGTGAACCAGCTTATGATGCAAAAACTCATGATCAATCAGGCAATTGAGTCTATGGGACTTTACCAAACTCAAATGATTGCGACGCTTTTTGACGGCATTACTCGCCATAGCCCTGAAGGGATGAACTTCAAACAGCGTGCGGAAGACGTGTCGTGGAAGCAAGCTGTTCGTGAGCGTGATCAGGGCACTTTTGATTGGACCACGAACCGCCCAATTAATGCGCCCCTTTAATGTGAGAGATTATGCCTGACTTAAGTAACCAAGAAAGCACCGAGGTTAATGCCCGCGAAAGGCGGGCAGACCACCTGCGAGAAGCGCGCCGGTCACTCATTGTGAATGCCGCACGTGATGTTTTCGCAAAAGAAGGTCTGGACGGTGCCTCGATGCGTTCTATTGCCCGTGCTTCCGGGTGCACAACCGGAGCGATCTACCCATACTTTCACGGCAAAGAAGAGCTTTATTACGCAGTTTTGCAAGAGGCGCTCAAGGAATTGCAATTAGCGGTTACTGACACCATTGAGAACTGTTCCCTTATAGAAGAGCAGGCTGGAGCTGGTGTGCTTGCATTCTTTGACTTCTATAATGAACGCCCGGATGATCTCTCTTTGGGATTGTATGTTTTTGGTGGATTGAAGCGGGTTGGATTGGGGCGTGATCTTGATGGCGTTCTTAATCAGCAAGTTGGTGGAGTGATTGACTTGATTGAAGATCGTGCTTGTGCTGGAGGCCGACCTCCTGAGTGGACAGCTGGTGCGATTGCGCATTGCATGGGATTGTTGGTGATGGGTCATACAGGTCGTCTGTCTCACTGGGAGTATGAGGGCCGTTACCTGTTGGAACAGTTTTTACATCGGTGATTGGCTTTTGCTTTCTTTCTGGGGTGAAAGCGTGCTGCCTCTCCCGCCAGCTCGGGTAAGAGCTCGCTGTCTGCATTGGTTTTGCAATGTTGGCTGCAGTGTGGGGTGCTCGAGATGTTCACTATTTAATTGTCAAAGAACTCGGGTTTTACCGATAGTCGGGTGTTTGGCGTTTGTTTGGATAGTGAAGCCTGATTTGAT
>NZ_LMCE01000158.1:0-61562 GCF_001623285.1 Pseudovibrio sp. Ad26 | reverse complement strand
TCGTCTTAAGACGCGGGAGAGTAGGGCGCCGCCGGGCATGAATAAAGCACACCGACTAAATCTTCAAAATAACAAAGAACATAAACCAACTCAAAAGCCCCCGATGCATAACGCACGGGGGCTTTTTGCGTTTTGGAATTAAGCCGTTCTGAATATGCGCACTGAAAACACTGCGAGCAAAGCTCCAAACCGCCCAGAACCAAAGCACTCCCTTATCCCTGAATAAACATCCGCCAGTTGGCCTCAATGAAACCACAGCAACGGCTTCAAGGGATTGAAACGGATTGCCTTGCGGTGCCTCGCAGTACTGAGTACGGGGATATGTTTTTCTGGAGCGGGAATAGATGTTGGCAGATGGGGAATAAGTTTGCTGCTGAACCTTGCTCTTAGTTGCTTCTTTGGACTGACTAGGTGCGAGGTCTTTTGTAGCCTTGCTTCGCCGTTTGGCCTGCTGGTTTTACATAGCAACGTGACATTGCGGGCTTGAACGTAAAAAAACGCAGAGCGTCTCAAATCTGGCGTTGTGGCGTTTTTAGGCTGCTGAAGGTGGTTTTTGTTGGTTTGGCTTTTGGGCTCACGGCTGTAACACTGACCGGTCAACTATCGCGCACTTTATATGCATCTGGTCTTTCTCTAGTGTTTGTACTAAGAGTGCTTCGCTATGTCTACTGCGCTTGCGAAGGTCATGCCGAGGACAGATCTGCGTCAGGATGGATCGGCGGGATTGAGCCCGTAACCGCACGACGCTATGGGCTGCCTGCAATCGGGACAGAGCTAATCTACGCTTACTTCAGGCGAATAGGAATGAGTGTGTATGACGGGTACTCCTTATCACTAGGCAATTCTGACAGTTGGTTTAGGAGTTGCTGAGTTTCATATTGATTGTGTTATCTTCGTTGCAATTATTGGCTATGTTTGATGCCTTTTATTGATTGCGAGGGAGAGATTACGTTGACGCGGGATGAGTTTGATAATTATTGCAAGTCTTTGGTTGGGACGAGCAATGTCATTCAGTGGGGAAATGCTTCGGTTTGGAAGGTTGGGGGGAAGATCTTTGCGATCTGTTCTAACTGGGGAGAGGACCGGCCGGAGATGAAAGGGATCAAGATCAGTTTTAAATGTTCGGAGCTTTCCTATCAGATCCTGACTGAACAAGAGGGCATTATTCCAGCGCCTTATCTGGCTCGGGCGAAGTGGGTTCAGATTGAGACTGCGCAGGCGATGGCTGATGAAGATATCAAGGATTATGTTCTTGAGGCGCATAGCATTATTGCGAAGAAACTGACCAAGAAACTGCAGAAAGAGATTGGGTTTGTTGCAGCTTGAAGGTGCCTGATCGCGTGGAGTGATGAATGGCTGTTCGTGCTGATTTTAAGGTTTGCGTTCTTTTGTGCTGGTTTGCGTTCTTTGCGTGAAATGTGCGTTGCTCGTGGTTCTTATTGAGTGGTTTTGTGTCTGGCTTTTGCACCGCGCGCATTAATTTTGAACGGGGGAGGCTCTATCATCGAACCATCCTGCGGGCATATATTTCACCCGTGGAATTCTCATTATTTTTTATGCCCGCTTTCCAGATGTTACGCTGGCATCTGCAAATAAAAGTTATCCCCCTCTGAGGTTCTTTCTTTACTCATAAGCTTGTCTTTGCAGAGTGCCGCGTTCATTCGTGCTCGGTGCTCGGTGCTCGGTGCTCGGTGCTCGGTGCTCGGTGCTCGGTGCTGAATACACGAAGCATCACATGCCATGCTCTGGAGCGTTGTGTTTATCGAATTTTTGGCATTTGATAGAAACCAATCAAATGGAGCACGCTTAAGAGTGAGACACTCCCTATCTACCCGAAACTTGAGATTGCTTTCGCTAGCTTGTGTTTCGTGCCAATAAGACGCTATGGATCTGAACCAACTTGATGATCGGCTGAAAGCTGACTGCGAGAAGTGCGCTGCCTTGTGCTGTGTGGCGCTTGCCTTTGATAAGTCGAGTGTTTTCCCGTTTGATAAAGCTGCTGGTGAGCCTTGCCGAAATCTTGAGAGCTGTGGGACCTGCAAGATCCATTCTGATCTGGCGACGACCGGGTACAAGGGCTGTGTTCAGTTTCACTGTCATGGAGCTGGGCCGATTGTCACGCAGGATCTGTTTTCCGGTAATACGTGGCAGACACAGCCGCATTTGCTGCGGCCTATGATGGAGGCCTTCTGGGTGTTCTTACGGCTTCAGGAGCAGGTGTTGTTGCTGAGGCATGCAGCCAACTTGCCTTTGCCAGATGCTAAGCAAAAAGAGCTGCATGCATTTTTGGATGAGCTGTGCCCTGAGAACGGCTGGAGCTGGGATGCCTTTGAGGGGCTGGACCATGCCAAGGTGTCTGCGGAGGTGAAAACGTGGCTGATCTCCCTGCGGGATGTGCTGACCTAGCTTTTAGATTATGCGATTTCGGGCTTGGTGGCTTTGACCATCAGGACGAAAGCAGAGAGATCTTTCTAACGGTGGAAGCGTGGCACCTGTTGGATCGCATCCTCTGTTGGTTCGGGGCCCAGAATCTCTTTGATTTGAAGACCTGCCTTGATGATGGGATTTAGATAATCGCTCAAGCTGCAAGGGAAACTGGGTACGCTGAAGCGCTGGATTTCTGACTGGTGTCCACGCCGGGCGAACTTCCATTGATCTGCGACGTGTCTTTGGTCTAAGCACTTGGAGACAACCAGATCTGTCGCCTCTCTTCCCTCGTCTTTTCGCCAGGAAAGCCAGTGTTGGAGCTGAAGGAGCTGGTTGCGTAGGTAATATCTAATGGGACTTTTGCTCCTCGGTAATTGTATGGGCGACCATGTTCTTTGAAAGATCAGCACCAGACATGCGAGCACCCGCTCTTGCCAGTTTGCGGGTGTTGTTGCCTTCTCTGCAGCCGAGATCAATAATGCGCTTGCCGCTGACATTGCTCAGAGAGGCATCAAATGCTGTGGCAGATGAAGCAAGTAACATACTCAGCAGAGCAAATTTACACTCAATCGGCAATTTCATAGCAATCAAGTATCATACTCGATGGGGCATCAAAGGCATATCAAATTGTAAGGTATGATTTTTCGGAGCCATTGCCGATATCTCTGCCCGCCCTGAATACTGCAGACGCATTTGACTGCTCGCAGCCCGAAGCGAACCTCAACTTGTTCCAGTCAGCCAACAATGAGCCGCTCGATATTGATATCGAAACTGTCATTTGCGTAATTACCCATGACACAGCTTTGAAATTTCATCGATTGACCGCACAGTTATGCTCAAGCGGTTTTCAGTCGCCTTAAACCGACCTCCCCAATCTCTATATGGGGTATTGTAGGTGCATATAACGGATCTTGTTGGTCCGGTCAGATCTTTGCCAAACTCGTCTTGTAACTGTCTCTCAACGCGGTCAAGTTTAAGAGAATGATCTGTTGCTAAAAGGTATCTTGCGTTCTTAGCGACATCTTTGCGGATATCCAAGTCGCAAACTTCAAGCAGATCGTGAAATGCGGACAATGATTGGTCATCAAACTCTATGAATACATAGTCATCCGTAACGATTGATCCATCATAATCTGCCACATCAACGTTTAGCACATAGAGGAAAGACCTTTTCCCCGCATCATTAGGAAGTGAGTCCAGTGCTTTTTCGACACGTCGGTCATAGGAAAGATGACTGAATGGGTTTCGCATTGTATCTCGGAAGAAAGGAGATTCTCCACCTTTCGAAATGTAATCGTCGCCATAAGTCCAAGAGATCTTACTTCCAGACAACTCACCGCGTCCAACGACTGTGCAATCGTACATTCCGTATCCGAGGTCTTTGTCAACTCTGACCAATTGCACAGAAGTTATTTCCAAACGCTCCATTACGAGCTCAGGACGAATGGCAACGTTCCAACCGCCAAAATTTGCAACGCTGGGATAAAGGATCTGCTCAAACATACCAGTTTCCAACATAAGAGAGCTGTACAAAGCAGTTGCGCGATATCCCTCATGGTTTGAAACAATCTTTCGAAACTGGTCAGCAATAAACGCATCAAATACAATTTGTCTGGTAGCTTCTTCAGGTGCTGTTTTCTCGATTAGCTCCCTCGCTGTCTTGGCTTGGTTATCGTGTAGAGCTGTTAGCAGATGTGGCGGTGCGTTATGCCGCCGATAGTAATCCAGCCAGCCAACAATCACGGTATCGAGAGTTACGTCTTGTTTGGGCGACATCTCTAGTACTTGGTACAGCTCTCCTTCCTTCGCACGACTTTCCAAAAGCGCTGTTTCGATATTCAGAGCCGCATAGTAAGCCGAGTTTTCTTTGGTGTTGCATCGACCATATTCAGAGTGAGGAGGGTCCTTCGCAACAAGCCCAGAAATATCTGTTTCAAGCTTGCCATTTTTCGCATGTCGTAATCGAAAGCTCCGCGCGTTCAACTTCCATGTATTGAACAAGCTCCCATTCATCATATGCGTGAGGTGCGTTTCTATTTGAGGGTCTGATAGATCTAAAGATAAATGTCCCCTCAGAAGACCAATCGCGTTTAACATCCGAGCGAGCCAAAACTTTAGTTGATCATACAGATCAGCTGTTTGCTGGCGCTTGACCAAATCAATTGCGACCAACATTTCATCGAGAGTATATGGAGCGTGTTTATTATTCATCTGCGGTATCGCGGCTTTACGAATGTGCTGAGCTTTAAACAAGAATCAAATATAAATTATTGTAGCATGCTGTCTTGAAGCGCTGTGTCCCAAAAATGTCTTCAAGAAACGCTGTGAACCGAAGACACTTGTTTTGGTTGAGAGCTTATTCCTCTCCCTCAAATGCAGGAGATGGAGAAAGATCCCGGTAGACATCCAGACCGGCATCTACGTCTTTTTTCCATTGATCGGCGTTTTGGTCTCAATGGTTGGCAACAAGGGCATTGGTGAATTGTTCTGCTGACATGGCAAGACTTCTCAGCTGGTGATTTGCTGAAAAGGTTGCGGACATGACACATCGGAAAAGGCTTGCCGAACAGTGATGGTCAGCCCTAATTCCTTAGATTTCCGTGGTGTTGGCATGCTGCATTGTGTATAGGAATGCAACTCCTTTGGCAGGCGATGAGCAGCGTGAACGACACTTCAAAAACAATCATTTTTGACCATGTTTCCATTGAGCGGAGCGGTTCGACGATCATTTCTGATCTGAGTGTTGTACTGCCGGATCAACGGGTTGGGATTATTGGTCGTAATGGGTCTGGCAAGTCCACACTTGTGCGTAGCCTGAATGGTTTGTTGCCTGTGAGCGCCGGGGCTTTGCGTGTTCATGGTGTTTCTGCTGAGGAAGGTGCGAAGAAACTTGCACGGGTGACGGGGTTTGTGTTCCAGAACCCGGACCATCAGCTGATCTTTCCCACTGCGCTTGAAGAGTTGAGTTTTGGTTTGCGCCAGATTGGTGTCAGCAAGGTGGATGCAAAGGCGCAGAGCCTTGCGTTGATGAGCGACCATGGCATTGCACCGTTGGCTGAGCGTCCGGTTCACGAGCTTTCTGAAGGGCAAAAGCAGCTGATTTGCATTCTGGCCGTGCTTATTATGCAGCCGAAGCTGGTTGTGCTGGATGAGCCGTTTTCCAGTCTGGATATGCGGACGCGGGCAGCCTTGCGGCGGAAACTGGAGAGGCTGGACCAGCAGATCCTTTTTGTCAGCCATGAGCTGGATGCGCTGAGTGACTATGACAAGGTGCTTTGGATTGAAGATGGCAAGCTCAAGCAGTTTGGTGTGCCTGCGGATGTGCTGGCAGCCTATCAGGAGCACGAGCTTTCTGGCGCGGACCTTCATTTTGAAGGGGCTGCACGCGCATGATCTCCCTTTACATGGCAGGTAACAGTTGGGCGCATCGGCTTCCTGCCAGAGTGAAGCTGATCTTTCTGTTTGTGCTGAGCCTGCTGAACATCCCGTTCAACACGCTTTGGTTCTCTGCTGCTTTGCTGGTGTTTGTGGTGGCGCTTTATGCGACGCTTGGCAAGGAGGGTCTGGAGAAAGTGAAGGTGGTTCGCCCGCTGCTCTGGATGATGGGGATCATCTTTTTGGTGCACGTGTTCCTGGGTGATATTGAGCAGGGCATTATTGCTGTGTTGCGTCTATTGGCGATGGTGCTCCTTGCCAATTTTATTAGTATAACAACGCATATGGAGGCCTTGATGGATGCGGTGGAACCGTTGTTCCGGCCTTTGCGTGTGTTTGGCATCTCCCCAAGACGCGTCTCGCTGGCAGTAGCCTTGGTTATCCGGTTTGTTCCGGTGCTGCTGGCGGTTTATGCGTCCCTGCAAGAAGCGTATAAAGCCAGAACAGCCCACGCCAACAGCTGGCGCTTGCTTGCCCCATTTGCGTTACACGCGATTAAAATGACAGATCATGTTGCCGAAGCTTTGACAGCCCGAGGCGGGGCTGACGGCTTTGACCGTGATAAGAAATAGATAGGATGACTATGTCTAGCGATCGTTCTCTTGTTCAGATTGCATTTTATGCGGCGCTGATTGCTGCTCTGGGTTTGGTACCTAAGATTGAGTTGGGTCTTGCTGGTGGAATTCCAATTACTGCACAGTCGCTTGGCGTGATGCTGGCTGGTATGATGCTTGGTCCGGTTCGCGGTGGGCTTGCCGTTGCTTTGCTGCTGTTCCTCGTTGCGCTTGGCCTGCCGTTCCTGGCTGGTGGTCGCGGTGGCATCGGCGTGTTTTATGGCGCGACTGCTGGTTATCTGGCTGGTTACATTGTTGGTGCGATTGTCACTGGTGCGATCATGAAAGCCATGCGCAACATGAACGTCGTGTTTGGCGCGGTTGTTTCCGGCGTGATTGGCGGCATTGTTGTGGTGCATGCGCTCGGCGTGCCGGTGCTGGCCTACAAAGCTGGTATGACGCTCGACAAAGCGATTATGGTTGGCAGTTTACCGTTTCTCCCGGGTGACCTGATCAAGGTTGCTCTTGCTGCTGTTGTTGCGCACACAATTGCGCGCGGTTTGCCTTCTGCAATGCTGTCTCGCAAATAAGAGAGCTACAATGAGTTTTGAGAGAGTTGCTTCCTTTGGGACCGGCTTTTTCGTGCGTACTCTTATCCGAAAACCGGAGCCACTTTTCGGGAGTACGCCTTAATGGATCAGTGCCTCATCCAGATGCTTCAGGGCTTTGATCAATAAGCCCTGAAGGATGAAGTCTTCATCCCATGGCAGGACTTCCAGATTGACGGCATCAAGCAATGGGGTGAGAAGGCTGCTTTCCAGTCCCTTGTTCATGCCATGCTTGAACAGGTCGTAGGCTTGCATGGCTTTGCCGGTGAGGACGATGCGGCTTGGGTCCAGCAAGGAAATAGTGCGGGCGAGGCTGACGCCCAGAGCGAAGCCTGCATCTGTGAAGACCTTTTGCGCCTGCGCGTCACCTATGCGGGCTCTGGCACGCAAGTTCTGAATGTACTCCGGCCCGTAGAACATGGCGGAGGGAGAAGTTTCCTTGGGCAGCTTCTGGGCTTCACGGTAGAGCGCATAGTCGGCGATGTAAGCTTCCAGACAGCCCTTCTTGCCGCATCTGCAGGCTGCTCCATCTGGCGTAAATGGTGAGTGGCCGTATTCAGCGGCGGCTCCGGTTTCACCACGGTAGAGCGCGTTTTTGATGAAGATGCCCATGCCGACGCCGCGGTCGATATACACCACCACAAAGTTGCCGCTGTACTTCTCAGCGTCCTGCCGGTGCAGGGCCTCGGCAATCATGTTGGTGTCGTTGTAAAGCGTGCAGGTGATGCCGAGGGTCTTGGAGAGCTTGGCGGTGAGTTCCACCTGTCGTTCTGCTATGGTGGGTGACCAGATGATTGAGCCATTGCGCTTACCGACGATGCCCTGCGTTGCCACGGTGATTTCCATGACAGTGCGGGCAAGCAGCGGTTCTGTTTTCATGAGCGCTTTGATTTCGCGGGCGAGCAGGGTGATGAATGCCTCTCCACCCATATCTGAGGACTCCACCATGAACTTGGCTTCTGCATGCTGGTGACCTGTGTAGTCCACCAGCGCAAGAGAAACGCGGTCTACTGAGAGTTTAACCGTGACCACATGGGCGACATCATCACGCAGACGCAGATAGGTGCGCGGGCGACCACGGGTGTTGGCATCCGGATTGGGTTGCTCTTCCACCTCTGTGATCAGGCCGCGGTCCTTCAGGTCTGCGGTGATGGAGGTGACGGCGGCAAGAGAGAGGCCTGTTAGCCGGCCAAGGTCGACACGGGCCAGAGTGGTGTGACGCCGCAACGTGGACAACACCACGAACCGGTTTTGGCGACGAACCTGCTCTCTACTGGCTTTTTCGATCATTCGAGTACTGGCCTGCACTGTGTGTTCAAAGCATGTCCGCGTTCATTTGAATTCACGCTTCAGGCTCTGAACATTTGTTTTCTAGCGCGTTCTTTTTGTTTGACGAGATAAGCATAAGTATTTGAGGACCAGTAAATAAAGGGAGTAATCGTATAAATCAGTGTTTTCACCTGAAAGTTGAGGTGACCTATTCGTAAGTCCTAGCTCGTTTGTTGAGGTGCTGTTCCGTCATCTTTATCTGTTTGAGCCGGCAAAGTTTCCGGCATCAGGAACAGGTACATAGTGCCGCCGATGAAGGCCAGAATCGCGAGGGTGATGAAGGCAGGGGAATAGCCGAAGAACTGGACGATTTCTTCTGCCAGCAGGTTGGAAGCGGCGGAGCCGATGCCCACCACAGCGGCGAGCGCGCCTTGCACCAGATTGAAGCGGCCTGTGCCGCGGGTCAGATCTGCTGCAATGAGCAGGATAATCACGCCAAAGATGCCGTTGGCGATGCCATCCAGTGATTGCACGGAGATGAGTGCAACGGGATCTTCCAGCCACATGAACAGCATGCCGCGAATGGGCAGAATGAAGAAGGCGAGCAGGAAGAGCGGCTTGCGGCCCCATATATCGGCTCTGGCAGCGCAGATGATGGACATGATGGTCATCCAGAACTGTGCCACGACGATGCAGGTTGCTGCGAAGGCGACGCCGATGTTGACGTTGGAATTGACTGAGAGTTTTTGCCCGACCAGCGGCAGCATGGCAGCATTGGCGAAATGGAACATGAACACGCAGAGCACCAGTGTGAGCAGGCGTTTGTCTGAAAGGATGGTGCTGACGGTGGACGGTTCATCGCCATCGTTGGGAGTGTGGTGCAAGCCACCTCGTGCCGCGTTGTGGTTGATGGCCGAGCCGCTGACCATGCCGATGCTGATGGCCATGCCGACGGCCATGAGGGCAACAAGCCAGAATACGCCTTCTGCCGAGATCCACAGTGCGAGGCCTGCGCCCAGTATGGCGGCAAACACATTGCCGGAGTGGTTAGCAGCCTGGTTAGCGCCCATTTGCACGGTGAAATGGTCTGGCCCTGATATGCCCAGAGTTATGGCGGCGATGCAGGGGCCGACAAAGGCGACGGCAATGCCCATGAAGATCTGCGCAATGTAAATCACCGCCGGATACTGCGAGAACAGCAGGATCGAGATGGTTGCGAAGCCGATGAGCAAGGCGCAGGAGGCGAGGAGCAGGCGTTTTTTGCGGGTGCTGTCGATGAAGGCACCTGCTGGCGTTTGCAAGGCGACGGTTGTCAGCGAGCCAATGGCGAGGACCATGCCGATGTTGCCGGGGGACCATTGCAGGCCCGTGAGCAGGTAGATTGCAAGATAAGGTCCAATTCCACCCACGACATCGCCGGCGAAGAAGTTCGTCGAAAGCATTGCCTTGTTGAGTTTCATGGAGACCCTGGATTGTTGCGTGATCTGCGTTGAGAATAGGTGAGAGTTCTCTCCAAGCCCCCAAGGATTTTGGTCTATTGTCGAAGTGGCGGTTAAGCTGCTGTCAAACCACGGTGGCTACGGTGGGGCATGTCGGTTTCTCTTGCTGTTTCCGCCCTCATTTTCCTCGGAATTGCCGTGCGCCAGTGGCTTCCGCCCATGGTACGGATCTGGCACATCATGCTGGCGGGCGCGATTGTGCTGTTGGTGCTGGGGGAGATCAGGCCTGTGGCCGCGTTTCATGCGGTGGACTGGCAGCTGATCTTCTATCTGTTTGCCGTGTTCAGCATTGCCTCGTCGCTGTATGACACCGGTCTTTCGCAGGAAATTGCGGATATGCTGCTGAAGCGGGCCAATGCTGGCGTCGTGCTGCTGTGGTTCATTGTGGCCTCAGCGATTTGTGCAGCGGTGTTGACCAATGATGCAGCGGCGGTGATTGGGGTGCCCATTGCTATTATCCTGAGCCGTGCCTTCAGGTGGAAACTGGCGGTGGTTCTGGTGACGCTGTGCGCGGCGGTGACGGTTGGTTCCATGGTCTCACCCGTTGGCAACCCGCAGAACATTCTGGTGGTGAATGCTGCTAATTTTCAGAATATGCTGGCGACGTTCATTGTGTGGGCTCTGGTGCCCGGCGTGATCTGCCTTGTGGCTGTGTTCTTCCGCTTCCACCAGCTGGTGCAGAAGAATGGGTCAGATGAGAGTGCGTTGGTCTCTGAAGACGTAGAAACGCAGGCAGAAGCGGTTGAGGTGAGCCGGCGGCAATGGCCTGCGATGGTTTCTGTTGTGCTTCTGGTGGGCATCATAACAGGCGATAGTTTGGGGCGGACGTACTTTCACCTTGGCCCGCTGCCGTTTGGCTGGGTTGGGCTGTTGTCCTGCCTGCCGATCTATGTGGCAGGAGATGAGCGCCTGCGGGTGTTCAAGGAGGTGGACTGGGCGACGCTGATCTTTTTTGTGGTCATGTTTATCGTCACTGGCTCACTCTACCAATCCGGCTCCCTGCAATATCTTCTTGGCTCCTTGCAAGGAGAGCTGGCAGACCTAACGATAACCGCTGTTGTGAGCTTTTGGGCGAGCCAGCTGTTCTCCAACGTGCCTGTGGTGGAACTTTACCTGAAGCTGCTGGATGGCGGTGGCACCGGCACCTTCATGATGCTCTCCACCATCTCCACCGTGGCCGGAAACCTCTTCATCATCTCTGCAGCCAGCAACGTCATCGTGGTCCAACAAGCCGAGAAGTTCGGCGCCACCCCCTTCACCTTCTGGCAATTCTGCTGGTGGATGCTCCCGATTACGGTGTTCTGCGTGGTGGTGAGCTATGGATGGATTGTGGGGCTGACGTGGTTGGGTGTGGGGTGAGTTTTGGGCTTTGGTTGGGTGGCATCCTTCCAAGAAATTTGTTTATTATCTCTCCATACTTAGTGTTTTTATAGTGCTTGGGGGCGAACATGTTGAGATTGTCAGGTTTACTAGTAATTGCTGGAATTAATGCTGCTGCTGCCTGCCCGCAGCAACTGCCTGAAAGTGGACTGCGGTTGACACGAACAGCCGATGGTTATTCTGCAGTTTATAAGAAAACGTCTGCAGGGCTTGTTGAAGAGCGTGTGATGACCCGAGACGGGAAGCAAGAGAAGGTCACCACGATCTACCTTCATCCGCTGGTCACCGGTCAACGGATCAGTTCTAAGGGAACACTCTCTCTGGAATACTCTAAGTCCCTGTCAAATGTGGACTCCGTAAAACAATCCGGCCAGTGGTTCTCTGATTTTGTCTTGAAATACAATGCAAACGAAGTTGACCGTGGTGTAGCCAGATTATCTTATCTGGATGAGGGGCAAGTTGAGGTTGGTAAGTGCAGCTATGATGTTTGGCGTATTGAATCTCGCCTTGAGTTGGAAGGACGGGCAGCGCCAACCACCTTTGATAGATACTATTCCCCAAAGCTAGGTCTGGTGCTCAGAGCAATTAAGCTGACACCGGATCGCGAAACTATTAATGGTGTTGTCTTTGATAATATTGAGGTTGTTGAGCCCAATTAGCCTGGCATTTAATGGTTGGTTTGAGTGTTGAACATGATGATTTAGTTGATATGAAACGTACCCGAATTCAGGACCTCGTATTTTTAGCAATTGCTTGATGACAGAGACTCGGGAGCGAAAAGTGCAGCGGGTGATGGTTGTTGGATGTCCGGGGGCGGGGAAGTCTACGGTGGCTAAGAGGTTGGCTGCTGTTACGGGATTGCCGCTTGTGCATCTGGATTTTCATTACTGGCAGTCCGGATGGGTTCGGACTGAGAAGACTGCTTGGGCAGATAAGGTGGAGACCTTCGCTGCTCAGCCGTGTTGGATCATTGATGGAAACTATGGTGGCACCTTGGAGAAACGCATCTCCCGTGCTGATACGGTGATCCACCTCGACTTCCCGACCCGCATTTGCCTGTATCGTGTGTTCCGGCGGATGTTGGCTGGTTTGGGACAGAGACGAGAGGCTGAGTTCGTTGAAGGCTGCGAAGAGCGCTTTGACTGGAAGTTTCTCTGGTTTGTCCTCAACTACAAGCGGACAAACCGGCCACGCGACCTTGAGAAACTATCGTGTTTTGAAGGGCAAATGCTGCGATTTGAGCATCCTAAAGAGCTGGATCGGCTCTGGGGGATGGTTGGTTGAGAAGGGGAGAAAGAGTATTTTAGTTTCTGATCGAATAAGTGTGGGTTTTGAGCTAAGGGCATTTTTCTAAAGCTTCGAACGACTTACGATACTTTAAGCTACTAAATTTTTACATTGCATTTTTACTCTTCGCAGAAAGCATCGAAAGATGACCCATCCCTTAAAGTTAATTGATTATCGCGTAAACGAGCGTGGTGAGGTCTCAGGTGTTTTGTTCGAGAACCCACGGACTAGCGTTCGGCGGAATCTTTATTGGTCTGCTTGTATTGAGTTATCCCGATTCACTTATTTTGGAGAAGACTGGAAAACGATCTTAAGTTTTGACTGGCTGGTATTGCCCTCAGAGAAAACATCCTTTGAGATATCTGACCAGAATATCGATGTCGTGGAGTGCTCATGGTACTTCATTTATCAGCACATCACTGCGAAGTCGGGAACTCTTACGTTGGAACCAGTAGACGAGTATCGCGCTTTTGAGATCTCATTCTCAGTAGTTGTCGACTCCCCCGGATGGGACGATGATCCCTGTCAAGATATTGAAATCGCAGGTACAGTGAAACTCCCTTGTTCCGGGATATCACTCATGCGGAACAGTTTTTTCCCGAAACCCAACTCAGAGATTGAGGCTCGAGAGATGATTGCACCTTTCTTTCCTGAGATTGTCGATTTCACCCTTAAACAGCAGGAAGATGAAGACGGCTGGCCAATCCAAGAGAAAACTAAGTTTCATTTTGTTCCGCAATAAGTGTTTTGCTAATTTCTATCTCTGGATTGAGCGTAAGTTGATGTCGTTGAGGTTCGTGTTTGAGGGACTATGCTTCAGTTGGTTAAAATCCTCGTCAGAAGTGTTCTAGCAATAACTATTGTTTCCGGAATTACATTCTACATTCTTGTAAATCATTCCACAGATGCCATGAACCTTACCTGCAAAGGAAAATGGCTGCAGTCTGGCAAAGGTGAAACTCTGTTTGCTGCCTTTGAATTTTATCGCCCTTGGATTTTGTGGGCTGAAGCAGATGGAAATGTTAGAGTAGAAACGACCCAATTCCCATTATCTTCATACTTTTCTGAAGTAAAAACTATCGGACGAGAACCGCTGCGATTGTTTGAAATTACAGATTCTTATCGAGCAGGGATGATCGGAGGGTATCGTGAAGCTAGCAAAGAAATTGCGATAAACTTCTCAAAAGGTCTTACTTTTACGGGGAACTGTCGAGACGGGATTTGATTATCAATCCTACACAAAAAAGACCGAAAGCGCCCCCGTCGCTTTCGGTCTTTTTTCTAGCAGGTGTACTGCTAGTTATTCGGCTGCGTCGTGTTTTATGACGCCGCGTTGGATTTGGTCTTCTTCTATGCTCTCAAAAAGGGCGCGGAAGTTGCCTTCGCCGAAGCCTTCGTCGCCTTTGCGTTGGATGAATTCGAAGAAGATTGGGCCGATGACGGTTTTGGAGAAGATCTGTAGCAGGATCTTTGTCATGCCACCGCCAATGACGCCTTCGCCATCAATGAGGATGCCGTGTTTGGCCATGCGGTCGAGTGGCTCGGTGTGGCCGTGGACGCGCTCGGCGCTGCGGTCGTAATAGGTCTGTGGTGGGCCGGGCATGAATTTGAGGCCATCATCTGCCAGTTTGTCGGTGGCTTCATAGATGTCGTCGGTGCCCACAGCGATGTGCTGGATGCCTTCGCCTTTGTACTTCTTCAGGTACTCTTCGATCTGGCTGGTGTCGTCCTTGGACTCGTTCAGCGGAATGCGGATTTTGCCACATGGGGATGTGATCGCGCGGCTGACAAGGCCGGTGATGCGGCCATCAATATCAAAGAAGTGGATCTGCTTGAAGTTGAAAAGTTCGCGGTAGAACGTCCACCACTTGTCCATGTTGCCGCGATAGACGTTGTGGGTCAGGTGGTCGAGGTAATAGAAGCTCTTGCCCGTTGGTTTGGGGTCTGCTTCGCCCAGCCAGTCGAACTCTTCTGAGTACGCAGAGCCTTTATCGCCGTATTTGTCGATGAAGTAGAGCAGGGAGCCGCCGATCCCTTTGATTGCGGGTGCATCAAGGGTTTTGTCGGAGCCGGTGTAGGCCTCTGCCCCGCGGTTGATGGCATGCTCAAAGGTCTGCTGTGCATCCACAACGCGCCATGCCATGGACGGGGCGCATGGGCCGTGCTCATCGATGAAGCGGGAGGCGAAGCTGTTTGGCTCAGCGTTAAGGATGTAGTTCACATCGCCCTGACGGTAGAGCGTGATGTTTTTGCTCTTATGCTTTGCGACAGGTGCAAAGCCCATGCGGCGGAAGAGGATGTCCAGCTTTTCCGGCTCTGGGTGGGCAAATTCAACGAACTCGAAGCCGTCGGTGCCAGCAGGGTTTTCTGCTGTAATCTCAGCTGGTCCTGCATCATGCGGAAATGGGCCCATTTGTTCCTCCTCAAACAAGGCATTTGCAATTTGGAACTATTCTGAAATATCTGTGGCGCGACAGGTTTGCATTCTTACGTAAAATCACGCAGTATATGCACAAATTGTGCGTCATATATTGATTTGGTGCGAATGATGATTGAGTTAGACCAGTTTGACCTTAAGTTACTTGCAGCGCTGCAGGAAGACGCCAGCCAGACCAATCAGGAATTGGGGGAGGTGATTCACCTTTCTGCCTCTCAAGTTTCGCGCCGGCGAACACGGTTGGAGCAGGAGCGGGTGATCCGCCGATATAAGGCTGATCTTTCGCCGGAATATCTGGGGCTGGATGTGATGGCGTTTGTTGGGGTGGCGCTGGCCACACACAACAAGGAGAACGCCCGCTTGTTTCGAGATTTGGTGCGTACCATCCCAAGTGTGCAGGAAGCCTACGCCATGACGGGGGACATGGATTACATGCTCAAGATCCGCGTGAAAGATCTGAAGGCCTTGAGCGAGGTGATCAACAATGATCTGCTGCCCCATGAGGCAGTGCAGAACGTGCGCAGCTCCATCGCGATGGATACTCTGCGGGACGACAACCATTTGCCGCTTGGGCAGTAGACAGGTTGCCAAACATTACAATTTTGTCAGGTTGTGTTTTTGCGGGATGGGGCATCTTGAAGTGAAAACTTTGGGTTCCCATCTCCATAGAGATTTGACGGGTAACGTCCAAAAGCAAAGGGATAGGTTTACAGATGTTCGACAGCAAGGCACTTCTTGATCAGTTCTTAGGTTCCAACGGTGGCAATCAGGCCCGTGGTGCTTTGGACAAAGGGCAGTCGTACATCAAAAACAATGCAGGTGGCCTTGCTGGTGGTGCCGTTGCTGGTGGATTAGCCGGATACCTTCTTGGCAGCAAGAAGGGTAAGAAACTTGGCAAAAAGGCCGTGAAATACGGCGGCATGGCGCTGGTTGGTGGCCTTGCGTACAAAGCATTCCAGACATGGCAAGACGGTAAGAACAATGGCGGCGGCGGCGGTGCAGCTGCGCCTCATGGTTCTGCGCAGACGCAGGCTCAGGCAGCGCCCGCAACCGTTGTACCTGTGCCAGAACCGCTTGCCTTGCCGGACCCGACTGGTACAGCGTTTGACCCGGATGCAGGTGCTGGTGATGCCAAAGAGTTTGCTATGGCGCTGATCGTTGCGATGATCCAGGCGGCCAAGGCAGATGGCACTGTGGACGGCGATGAAATGCAGCGCATCTTTGAGAAGCTGGATGAGCTTGGTCTGGGTGCTGAAGAAAAAGCGTTTGTGCTGGATGAAATGCGTGCGCCGCTGGACATTGACCGTGTGGTGGCGTTTGCGACCTGCCCGGAAACCGCTGCTGAGATTTACACTGCATCCCGTCTTGCGATTGACCCGAACCTTCCGGCAGAGCAGGCCTATCTGATGATGCTTGCCGCACGGCTGGAGCTGGATAGCGGTTTGGTTACGGAGCTGGACAAGGCGATTGCGGCGGCTCAAGCGCAAGCCTGAATGCGCTGATATTTGAATTGCTCGCAAATCGGGTGGTTACGGTTTGCGGAAGGCCATAGGTTGCTCCCAACTTGAGGAGTGACCTATGGCTTTTTTTATTTCCGGATTGAAATCCAACGAGTTTGACGCGCTGAACGGCCTGAGCGAAGAGCAACTGGCAGAGCGTAATGTGGTTGTTTATGTGGCTGATGAGAAGCCGGGCTTTCCGTGCCGTGTCACACTGGATGATGCCGAGGTTGGGGAGCGGGTGTTTTTACTGAACTATGCCTACCAGCCCAATGACACGCCCTACAAAGCGTCCCATGCGATTTTTGTACGCGAAAATGCAGCGGATGCAATGCCCTATGAGAATGAGGTTCCGGTGTCGCTGTCCTCCCGGTTGTTGTCACTGCGCGGGTTTGATGCAAACCACATGATGATTGAAGCGGATATCGCGCAAGGGTCTGACATCAAACCGATGCTGGAGGGCTTCTTTGAGAACCCGGATGTCTCTTATATTCAAATGCATTATGCACGGCGCGGGTGCTTTGCAGCAGTGGCACATCGTGGGTGATCTAAACATATCTTACTAGTGCAAACCTCCCGCTCAGTTTCTATCCTAGGCAGCATCGAGACTTAGGGCTTGGGAGGGCCGGCATGCGCGCATTGGGAACCTGGGATTACATCGTGGTTGGGGCTGGCTCAGCGGGCTGTGTTGTTGCAAACCGACTTTCTCAGGACCCGGATGTGAAGGTGCTGCTGCTGGAAGCTGGTGGGAACGATAAACATCCGTGGGTGCATATCCCTGTCGGCTATCTGTACTGCATGGGTAATCCGCGTATGGACTGGGGGTTCCAGACCGAGGCCGAACCGGGGTTGAATGGCCGCAAGCTGAACTATCCGCGCGGCAAACTGCTGGGCGGGTGCTCTTCCATCAACGGCATGCTGTATCTGCGCGGACAGGCGCAGGATTATGACAACTGGCGCCAGCTGGGTCTGACTGGCTGGGGCTGGGATGATGTGCTGCCGTACTTCCTGAAGTCAGAGGACCATTATGCAGGGTCTTCGGAGGTGCATGGGGAAGGCGGGGAATGGCGCGTTGAAGAGCAGCGTTTGTCGTGGCCGATCCTTGACCGTTTCCGTGATGCTTGCGAGGAAGTGGGCATTCCGAAAATTGACGACTTCAACGGCGGTGACAACTTCGGCTCCTCCTATTTTCAGGTGAACCAGCGCAAAGGCGTGCGGTGGAGTACGTCCAAGGGGTTTTTGAAGCCTGCTGAGAACAGGGGAAACCTGAAGGTTCTGACCAATGCACAGGCGACTGCGCTTGTGTTTGGCGGGCGTCGTGCGACTGGCGTTTGCATGATGGTGAACGGTGAGATGACCTCGGCTGCCTGTACAGGAGAGATTATCCTGAGTGCGGGGGCTATTGGATCGCCGCAAATTTTGGAACTGTCCGGTATTGGTTCTGGAGAGCGTTTGACCCAGCATGGCATCGACATGGTGCTGGACCAGCCTCAGGTGGGGGAGAACCTGCAGGACCATCTGCAGATCCGCAGCATCTATAAGGTTCAAAACACTGTTACGCTGAACCAGCGAGCCAACTCGTTGATTGGCAAGGCGAAGATAGCGGCTGAGTATGCGCTGAGCCGGTCTGGTCCAATGTCCATGGCACCCAGTCAGCTTGGGGTGTTTACGCGCTCTGACAGCTCTTATGAAACGCCGAATATCGAGTATCACATTCAGCCGTTGTCGCTGGATAAGTTTGGCGATCCGCTGCACGAGTTTCCGGCGATTACGGCGAGTGTTTGTAATTTACGACCAGAGTCTCGCGGTAGTGTTCATATCGGGTCCGGCAATGCAATTGCACATCCCAAGATCCAGCCGAACTATCTTTCTGCTGAGAGTGATCGCCGCGTGGCGGCAGACAGTTTGCGCCTGACACGGACAATCATGGAAACCAAGGCGATGGCCGAGTTTTCGCCGGAGGAGTACCTACCAGGTGCGCATGTCGTCAGTGATGAAGACCTTGCCATTGCAGCGGGGGACATCGGCACCACCATCTTCCATCCTGTGGGGACGTGTTCCATGGGGGCGGTGGTTGATGAGCGGCTGAAGGTGAAAGGCGTTGAGGGCCTGCGCGTCGTTGATGCTTCCATCATGCCTCGCATCGTCTCCGGCAACACCAATTCTCCGACAATTATGATTGCGGAGAAGGCATCGGATATGATCCGTGAGGACCGGAAAAATGCGGTGGTTGCCTGTTAGAGAGTTCACTGGAATGGAGAGGTCTGGATTTGTTGAAACTTGACCACATAACCGTCATTGCACCAACCTTGAAGGAGGGGGTGTCCCATGTTCGGAGTTGTCTTGATCTGGATATACCGTTTGGGACGCGCCACACCTATATGGGGACGCATAATCACAGGCTCCAGCTTGGGGAGAGTGTTTATCTGGAGATCGTTGCGCTTGATCCGAATGGAGTTAAGCCGAACCGGGCGCGATGGTTTGGCCTTGATGATCAGGAAAAAGTGCGAGCGGACTGGGAGGAAGGCCGACGTCTTCGGGGCTGGGTCGCAAGTTCGGAAGATATCGGCGGAATTTCATCCAAATACACTGGGATCTTTGGTGATGAAGTTTCGCTTCCTTTTGTCGATCCTGAATTTGCATTTTCGATCCCCAAGGATGGTTCCCTGCCGCTAGATGGGGCTTTGCCTTCGCTGATTGACCACCGGGGCGTGCCAACTTCCATGTCGGAAATTCCAGATATGGGTGCACGACTGCAAAGTCTGACAGTAGAGCATTCTGATCCAACTGAGATCGAAAGGCTCTACAACGAATTTGCCTTAGACCGTCCACCGTTGGTCACTGAAGGGCCAAAAGTGCGTTATCGGGCGCAAATCGAGACGTCTACTGGTGTTAAAGAGCTGAGTTAGCAAACAAAGGAGAAGCTGCCGGTGTTTTGGTCACCATTGGTTTTGTGCAGTGGGACACATCAGCACCAAGGTGTGAGGACCAGAAAAATGCGGTGGCAGCTTAGACGTGGTCTGACTGGGCCCTGTGGTTACTCGCATTCTTTTTCGCGCTCGAAGTAATCGCGCAGCAAGCCTACTCGTTTGGGGCGGAAGGATTCCTCCAGGAACTCGACTGACTGGATCCGGTCCAGCCGGAACATGCGGAAATCTTCTCGTAAGCAGCACCAGGAGATCAGGGCCTGTACCTCGCTGAAGAAGTAGATGGTGAGCGGCCAGACTTTGCGTTTTGACAGGCGGTCCTTCAGGTCCAGATAATTCAGAGACACCGCCTGTTCATTCCAAATTGCTTCGCGAAGACCGGGGAAGTCTGCCTCGGATGTGGGCGTGTTGCGCAAGATGTGACTGCCGACTGTCGCATGCCGCAATCGCTGGCGCATACTTTGCGGAAGGCTCGCTTCCAACTTCACCAAAGCATTTTGTGCTGCATAAGTGAATTCTATGTTGCCTAGTTTAGCGACGGTATGCAGGCCAAGAGCCAATGCTTCCACCTCGTCAGCTTCAAAATGCATTGGCGGCAATGAGGGGTCTTCTGTCAGCGTAAAGCCAAAGCCTGCTTCCCCATCAATGATTGCGCCGGAGGACCGAAGGCTTTGAATGTCTCGGTAGATGCTGCGCTGGGAGACTTCCATTTCCAAAGCCAGCCTTGATGCTGTCACCGGCGAAGGCAATCGCCGCAGGACTTGCATCAGACGAATTAGGCGGTCAGAGCGGCTCACGAACAGTCTCCAGTTTCAACATGTCTACGCATGATTGAGTTTAAGTATAACCATGCTGACAAGAATTGTCAGGAGCTCTTTCGTATTTAGGTGCAGCACAGAGCTAACACATCAAGTTCCAGGAAACTGGCCATGGAGACGGGCATGTCGCACCTAAAGAATATTTTTGTAATTGGAGGACTCCTCGCAATGTCTACTAATTTTTCAACCAGCACTTCAGCCGCTGAAACTGCGGATAAACTTAGTATCGTCAATCCCCAGAGCCTTTATGATCCGTCTGCCCATGGCTACAGCGTATCCGTGGTTGCGCCAGCTGGTGCACGGGTTGCTTATGTTTCCGGGCAAGGTGGGGCCGACGACAAAGGCGCTTATTCGCCAGAGTTTTCGGTACAGGTTAAACAGGCTTATGCCAATTTGAAAAAAGTGCTTGATGCGCTTGATGCCACACCAGCTCAAGTTGCCAAGCTCACCGTTTATGTGGTTGACCATGATCCATCGAAGCTTGGCGTGCTGACACAAAATGTCATTGAGATGTTTGGAGAAACGCTGCCAGCACAGACGCTGGTTCCTGTTCCTAAGCTGGCAATTGACCCGATGCTGTTTGAAGTGGAAGCGGTTGTTATTCTTCCATAGTTTTTGCCAGGCTCGCGTTTCCTCTGGGATGCGTGAGCAACTGCGATGAGGCTCTCTGTTTCCTCGCGCTCCACATTCGGTGGTATTTGCCGTTGGGGATAGTGGCTGGCCGGAATGCCGGTGCATCGGTGGTTGACCGACCCGGAGATATAGTGCGGGTCGGGCCGGACTCATTTTGGCGCGGCTTCAAGGTTTTTTATCGGTGGGTCCCAAGGCTGAGCGGCTTCTTCGAAGACGATGACACTGGGGGAGAAGTGGCTTGGGTCGTCCAATGTGGCAGCGTGGATGTAGATGCGGTTCGGGAAGCGCTCTGTGCGGCTGGTGAGTGGGGAACCGCAGGTTGGGCAAAAGCCGGAGTAGGTTGCAGCGCCGTTGTCGCTTATGGCTTTGTGTTCGCGGACTTCCCCTTGAAACTGGATACCTGCGACATCTATTGCGAAGGCGGAGGAGTGGCCGGTTCCGGTGGAACGCTGGCATTTACGGCAGTGGCAGTTGAAGGAAAACTCGATTTCGCCCTTCGCTTCATAGCGGACGGCACCGCAGGCACATCCGCCAGTGAGTTGCTCTGTCATTCTTCCAATCTCCTTAGCCATTCGCCAAAACAGGTGATGCCGCAGCCCCAGCCGTAGGTGAGAGCTTGGGCTGCTTCCCGTGTTGGAAGTTGTTCGTGAAGGATGGTGATGCGGACGCCGCCAGCTTCTTCGGTGAATGTCACGGTTACCAGTGTGTCGCGCCCGTTTGTGAGGTGTTTGTCTTCCTCACTTTCCCACGTGAAGATCAGCGTGTTCGGGTGAGAAATTTCAACATATCGGCCTGAGTGATGAGAGGGCTTGCCAGTGTTTGGTACCATGCGAAAGCGCCAGCGACCGCCGGGGGTAAGGTTTAGCTCCAGAACTTCGGCGGTATAGCCGGGTGGGCCGAACCAACTTGCGATGGCGTGGGGATCTGTCCAGCCTGTGAAGGCGGTTTCCAGATCAGTGGCAAGCCACATGCTTTCATTGACGCTGTAGTTGCTGTCAGCAGTGCTAGCCATCACCGTCCCCCTTTTTACCGAGATAAGCGCTGAAGGAGGCCAGTTTCTGATGCCAGAAAGCTTTGTGCCGCTCTGTCCATTCCAGAATTGGGTCGAGGCCCGTGGTGGTCAACTCACAGTGGTGCTCCCGGCCTTTGACAGTGCGCTTGATCAGCTGAGCTTCTTCGAGAACCTTCAGGTGCTGTGATATTGCGCCCGGTGTCATGTTGTGATTAGTGCTGAGTTGCTTGACGGTTTTATTGCCGTGAAGCAGGTCGTCCAGCATCTGGCGACGGACTGGATTGGCAAGAGCGGCGAATGTGGTATTCAGGTTAATCATGATTTAGTTTTTTCTATACTGTTTAGTTATATCTAAACTATATGTATCTCCTAGGTCAAGACCCCGATTGATTAACTGCTTGACGAAACCCACGTGGGCCTTGATATGAGTCAGTGGTTCGGGTGGGCTAGGTCTTTATAGTTCCAGTCGGACTCGCGAAATGGAGTATTCTGGCTGTGACTGGTTTCTGGCGTTTTCTTTCTGCTGCTGTTGTAAGCTTCGCGCTGATTGTTGGCGGCGGGGCTGCATCGATTGCGCAGGAGCCGGAGCGTATTCTGGTGTTTGCAGCCTCCAGCCTGAAAGATGTGCTGGAAGATGCCGGTGCGCAGTTTGATCAGACCCACAACACCAAGACCGAATTTTCCTTTGGTGGTTCGCAGACCATAACACGCCATGTTGTTGCCGGTGCGCCTGCTGATTTGCTGGTGACAGCGGATGATGAGTGGATGGCGTATGCCGTGAAGAATGGCGTGCTGGTGGAGGGCAGTGTTGTGGAGCTGGCCTCTAACGGGCTTGTGCTGGTTGGCTCTGAAATGCTGGGCGCTGAAGAGGTTGAGCTGAAGCCGGAAGCGTTGCAAGCTGCATTGGCGGATGGGCGTTTGGCTATGGGGGAGCCGGAGACAGTGCCTGCCGGGCGCTATGGCAAAGAGGCGCTGATTAATCTCGGTTTGTGGGAGAGTGTTGCTCAGCGTGTGGCGCCGATGGAGAATGTACGCATTGCTCTGGCCGCTGCTGCACGGGGGGAAGTGCCTTTGGCGCTGGTCTACTCTTCTGACGCGAAAGTGGAGCAAGGTGTGCGGGTGCTTGCGGAAATACCGCAGGCCAGTCATCGTGCTATTGTGATTCCGGGAGCCTTGACCTTAACGCACTCCAAGAGTAGCGGAGAGTTCATGGCGTTTTTGAAGAGTGCTGAGGGGCGCAAGATCTTTCAGGCTCATGGTTTCAAGGTGAGCGGCGATTGAGCTTTTATTTGACGGATGCAGAATGGGCAGCTATCCAGCTGTCGCTGCAGGTTGCGAGCCTTGCAATTGCGATTGCGCTGCCGCCTGCGGTTCTGCTCGGCTATGCTCTCGCGCGCTGGAAGTTTCCCGGTTATACGCTGGTGAATGCCTTGGTGCATTTGCCGATTGTGCTGCCGCCTGTGGTGACAGGTTATGTGCTGCTGGTGCTGTTTGGGCGGCAGGGCATGCTGGGCAGCTTTTTTGCCGATGTATTCGGCATTGTGTTTGCCTTTCGCTGGACGGGGGCAGCGCTGGCGGCTGGGATCATGGCGTTTCCGCTGATCATCCGTCCGGTAAAGCTTTCCTTTGAGCTGTCAGATGGCCAGCTGGAAGAAGCGGCGCATTCGCTGGGCACGTCTCGACTTAAAACCTTTTTGCTGATTACGCTGCCGTTGGCACTGCCGGGTATCCTGAGTGGTGCGATCCTCGGGTTCGCCAAGGCGATGGGTGAATTTGGGGCGACGATCACGTTTGTTTCCAATATTCCCGGAGAGACACGGACGCTGTCACTTGCGCTTTATACCGAGATGCAGAGCCTTTCCGGTGATGCGGGAGCGATCCGTCTGACGGTGATTGCAGTTGTGGTTTCCATCGGTGCTCTGGTGTTCTCCGAGGTAATCTCGCGGCGGCTTTCCCGCAAGTTGGGAGGTCAGCATGATTGAGGTTGATGTTGCCAGCCGGTTGGGTGATTTCTCGCTTTCCGCCAAGTTTGCGGTGAACAGCGGGATAACGGCAATCTTCGGCAAGTCTGGTGCTGGCAAGTCCTCGTTGATCCGCATGATTGCGGGCTTGAGCGCGCCGGATAGTGGACGCATTGCGCTGGGCGAGCGTGTTGTGTTTGATCGGGCAGCTTCCATCAATATGCCAATTCAGCAGCGCGGTGTGGGCATGGTGTTTCAGGATTCCCGCCTGTTTCCGCATATGAATGTGGAACGGAACCTGCTTTACAGCCAGTGGGCGGCGGGGCGGAAATCTGCAGTTGGTCTGGGTGAGATTGCAGAGCTGCTGGGGATCGCTCATTTGCTGAAGCGGCGGCCTTATGGGCTTTCCGGCGGTGAAAAGCAGCGGGTGGCGATTGGGCGGGCGTTGCTTTCCAATCCGCAGCTGCTTGTGCTGGATGAGCCATTGGCGTCGCTGGATGCTTCCCGTAAAGCGGAGATCCTGCCGTATCTTCTTAAGCTGAAGAACGAGTTCGGCATTCCGATGCTGTATGTGAGCCATAGCCTTGGTGAGATTGAGCAGCTGGCGGATACGCTGGTGTTGCTAGACGCTGGCAATGTGGTTGCGCATGGACCGATTGCGCAGATGCTGAGCAATTTGGAACTGCCGCAACTGGCAAGCGGGCCGGATGCCGGCTCACTGCTGTTTGCCACGCTGAACACCTATGATGAGCAGTGGCAGATCACCGAGTTTGGTCTGGAGGGGCAGACGTTGCAGCTTCCGGGGTTGCTCGGCCAGGCGGGGCAGGATGCGCGTGTTCGCATCAAGGCCAAGGATGTTGCTCTTGCGCGTAAAGCGCCAGATGCAGCTTCCATCCGCAATGTACTTTCTGTCGTGATTGAAGGCATTACGGAGACCTCCGGCCCATATGCCGAGGTGGATTGCCGGGTTGGAGAGCAGCATTTGCGGGCGCGACTGACACGCCATTCTGTACACGAGTTGCAGTTGGCTGCCGGACAACAGGTATTTGCTTTGATCAAAAGTGTTGCGCTAGACCAGTGAACGAACACGGGTTACACCGTAAGTGATTAAGCGCATTTGGTGATGCCTTGAGAGGCATTGCGGCTAGCTTCTAAGTTAAATCGGACAAGCGACGTGAACAGGACAAGCAGATCTGAGCGATGGCAGCGGGTCTCCAGTGTTGCACTGGTGACGTTTGCTATATTTGCGCTCGTGGTTGCCTGGGTCGCGATGCAGTTGAGTAGTCAGTTTTATATGGCTGACTTGCAAACGCGTGGGCAGGCGACCTTATCTGTGCAGGCCGCTGGGCTTGAGAAGTATCTCGATAAGTACCGCTTGTTGCCGCCACTGCTGGCGCGGCGCTCTGATATTGTGCAGATCCTTGCCAATAATGAACATGAGCGCGGGCAGAATGTTGCCAAGGTGATTGCAGGTATGTCTGGTGCGCAGGAAGTTTGGTTCCAAAAACCGGATGGCCAGATTGTTGCTTCCAACCTGGTTGATAACGCCAGTATGGCGGAGCAGGGCATGTCCTCTTATGCGGATGCGTTGCAAGCGGCGCGGCAAGGGCGGCTTGGGCGGCAATTGGTGCTATCGCGCAGTGGCGGACCAGCCAGCTATGTGTTTATCGCTCCGGTTCGGCAGGGGGAGCACGACTACGGCTTTATTGCGGTTCGTGTGAGCCTTGAAGGGGTTGAGCAATCCTGGGCGCTTTCAAAGGATCGCCTTGTTGCTGTTGATCAAAACGGTATTGTGGTTGCCACCAACCAATCTAGTTGGCGTGGAGAGCGGTTGTTTGCACAGCGTACAACGCGACGCGGACGGGTGTCCGCTACTCTCAATGGGGTGATTGAGCAGCGTTGGTATGATCTGGATTTCCAGCTTGTGCGATTAAGCCCACCTTTCAACAAACCCAACTTCCAGATGATTGAGCAGGAGCTGCCTGTGCTGAACTGGAAGGTGGTGTTGTTTGCCGATACCTCTCAGGTTCGACAACAGTCCATCTGGGCGGCGCTGGTGGCTTTGCTGCTGTGTGTTGTGAGTGGTGGTCTGTTCTGGATGGCGGGTGAGCGGCGACGCCGGTTGCTCGAGCGTATCCGGCAGGACAAGGTTTATGCGGCGCGGCTGGAAGAGCGCGTGCATGAGCGTACCCGTGAGCTTTCCACCATGAACGCCTTGCTGGCGCAGGAAGTGAAAGAACGTGAGGCTGCAGAAAAAGGCTTGCAACAGGCGCAGGCCAGTCTGGTGCAGTCTGCCAAACTGGCAACACTGGGCGAAATGTCTGCTGCGCTTTCTCACGAATTTAACCAGCCACTGGGCGCGATCCGCACGCACTCAGAAAATGCGCAGGTGTTGATTGAGACGGGTAAGTCAGACCGGGCGTTGAAGAGCCTTGGCAAGATTGTTGCTATGGTGGAGCGCATGGCGGCGATCAGCCAAATCCTGAAAGGGTTCACCCGTAAAGCGGGGCGTGATCTTACTCCGGTGAAGGTTTCTGCCGTTGTTGGCGAGGTGCTGATGCTGACGGGCCCCCGTTGCAAACAGATGGGCGTGCACACTGAGGTGGTGCAGGACGACAAATCCATTGAGGTTCTGGCTGGGCAAGTGCGTCTTGCGCAGGTGCTGATGAACCTGATGAGCAATGCGCTGGATGCCATGAAGGAGCAAGCTGAGCCGTGTATCCGGATTTTGGTTTCTCGCCATGAGCAGCAAGTGATTATCCGCTTTGAGGACAACGGTCCCGGTGTACCAGATGATGTTGTTGCGAGCATTTTCGACCCGTTCTTCACTACAAAGGATGTGGGTGAAGGATTGGGGCTTGGCCTTTCCATTGCCTATAAGATAATCGAGGATCTTGAAGGGCAGCTGCGCTATGAGCAATCTGAGCTTGGTGGTGCATGTTTTGTGATTGTGCTGAAGGATGCCACGGAGACTTCCGGCGATCTTGAGGAAGAAGAAGTTTAGTATGGACGTATGGGCGATCGATAAAGCCACCATTCTTCTGGTCGATGACGACGAAGATATGCGTGAAGCGCTGGTGGAAGGGCTAGAACTGGCAGACTATCACGTGGTGTCGTTTTCTCGCGCTGAAGAAGCGTTGGAGCACATCACGCATGAGTTCTATGGCGTTCTGGTCAGCGATATCCGTATGCCCAAGATGGGTGGCTTTGATCTGATGAAAGCTGCCTTCGAGATCGACAGTGCGTTGCCTGTGGTGCTGATTACGGGCCATGGTGATGTACCGCTGGCGGTGGAAGCCATGCGCGCCGGGGCCTATGATTTTAAAGAGAAGCCGTTTCCGGTTAGTGGGCTGGTTGCCGTTGTGGAGCGTGGGCTGGAAAAGCGCCGTTTGACGCTGGAAAACCGCGTGCTGCGTGAGGAGCTGGGCAAGCTCTCAGGTCTGGAAGAGCGCATTGTTGGCAAATCCCCGTCCATGGAAGAGCTGCGGAGTACGATTACCGCGCTGTCTGGCACGGATGCGGATGTGCTTATTCTGGGTGAGACAGGTTCTGGCAAAGAAGTGGTTGCGCGTGCTTTGCATGAGGAAGGTTTGCGTAAAGATGGACCGTTTGTGGCGTTGAACTGCGGAGCGCTGCCTGCTGATATCATCGAGAGTGAGCTTTTTGGGCATGAGAAAGGCGCTTTTACCGGTGCAAGTGGCTTGCGGATTGGCAAGCTGGAGCATGCGCATGGCGGGACGGTGTTTCTGGATGAGATTGAGTCCATGCCGCTCGACTTGCAGGTGAAGTTGCTGCGAGTTTTTGAGACGCGGACGATTGAGCGTCTTGGGTCGAACAAATCTATTCCGCTGGACCTGCGTTTTGTGGCAGCGACCAAAGAAGATCTGGAAGCGGCCTCCAACCAAGGGCGGTTCCGGAAGGATTTGTTTTACCGCCTCAACGTGATCACACTGGCTATTCCGCCGCTGCGAGAACGGCTGGAGGATATTCCGGTGCTGTTCCATTACCTCACCCGTGGGGCGCGGGCGCGTTACCGGAAAGAAGTGCCGGAGATTTCGCGAGAGTTTCTCGGTGAACTGATGCAGCGGGAGTGGCCGGGCAATGTGCGCGAACTGCGCAACGTGGCAGACCGGTTTGTGCTGGGGCTGGAAGGTCAGCCAAAGGCAGCTGGTGCGGCGGCTGCCGTTTCGGGCTCGCAGAGCGGTACGCTGGCTGAGCGCGTAAGTACCTATGAACGCGATATTATTGCTGCCGAGCTTGAGAAGAACGACGGCAAGATTAAGCCGACGTATGAAGCGCTGTCCGTCTCCCGCAAGGCGCTTTATGAAAAGATGAAGAAGTACGGGCTTGGTAAGGACGAGATTGGTGAATAGAAATGTGTCGAATTCGACACATCTTTGAGTAGTCAATGTTACTTATTCGTAACAAATGTAATTCGAATAATTAGGTAAATATCCGTAAGTATCTGAAAATACTAATAGTATTAAAACTGGCACGCAGATTGCTTTTGGTATCGCGAGGAGCTTCGCTCCGTTCCATCTGGGAGGATACTATGAAGAAATTGGTTACTGCTGCCACAGTTGCAGCTGGCATGTTCATCGCTACTCAAGCCGTTGCTGCTGAAGCGTGTGATCCGGGTGAAGTTGTTATCAAGTTCAGTCACGTTGTGTCTGCGACCGGCCACCCAAAGGGTGACTTTGCGACTGCATTGGCAGAGCGTATCAACACTGAGATGAATGGTAAGGCCTGTATGCAGGTTTTCCCAAGCTCCCAGCTGTTTGATGATGACAAAGTGATGGAAGCTCTGCTGCTCGGCGATGTTCAGATCGCTGCGCCTTCTCTTGCTAAGTTCGAAGCTTACACACTCAAGTACCGTGTGTTTGACCTTCCGTTCCTGTTCTCCGACATGGATGCAGTGAACAACTTCACACAGGGTGAAAAAGGTCAGGAACTGCTGGGCGCGATGTCTGACATCGGCTTTGTTGGTCTCGGCTACGTTTACAACGGCATCAAGCACTTCTCCGCCAACAAGCCTTTGCTGACACCTGCTGATGCTGCTGGCCTGAAGTTCCGTGTTCAGACCTCTGACGTTGCTGTTGCGATGATTGAAGCCATGGAAGCAAACGCGCAGAAGCTTGCGTTTAAAGAAGTATACGGCGCGCTGCAGACCGGCGTTGTTGATGGTCAGGAAAACACCTGGTCCAACATCTACACCAAGAAGTTCTTTGAAGTTCAGGACGGTATTACAGAAACCAGCCACCAGCTGCTGTCTTACCTTGCTGTGACCTCTCAGGAATGGCTTGATAGCCTCGATCCAGAAGTTCGCGACCAGTTCATCACTATCTTCACTGAAGTGACCAACGATGCGAACGCTCGCTCTTCCGCTATCAACGAAGCGAACAAGCAGAAGATCATTGAATCTGGTGTAGAAGTTCGCAGTTTGACACCTGAGCAGCGTCAGCAGTGGGTTGATGTGATGAAGCCTGTATGGGGCAAGTTTGCTGATGACATCGGTCAGGATGTGATCGACGCTGCTGTCGCAGCAAACAACTAATCCAATACATCTTGATAGGTCTGTCCGGCTATTGGTCGGGCAGACCCTGAAAAACCACAATGGTTTCTTTTTCGGTGCCGCAACACACTGAGAAATGAGAGTGCTGTTGGGGGAGGGCGCTTTGTCTCGACTAAATAAAATAATAGATGCTTTCGAAGAAGGCTTTATCGCCACCATCCTTGCGGTGATGACGCTGGTCACCTTCTGGCAGGTCGTCATGCGGTACGGCTTTAACTCGGGTTGGGGTGGCGCGCTACAGTTCACCCGCGTGCTGTTTGCATGGCTTATTCTCTTCGGCATGAGCTACGGCCTGAAAATTGGCTCGCACCTTGGCGTTGATGCTTTCATCCGCCTGTTTCCTAAACCGGTCTTCCGCACCTTCGGGCTGATTGGTGCGCTGGTGACGTTGCTGTATGCGGCGCTGCTGTTTGATGCAGACTGGTTTGGCTGGTTGCTTGGGCTTGATAATCGCGGGTCTTCCGGCGGTGCGTTTGATTACGTCGCCAAGTACTACAAGCTTCCAATCGGCATGGAAGATCTGAAGTTTCCTGAGTGGTATCAGGAGATGTTTGGCGTGAAAGAGCGTGTTCCACGGTGGTGGGGCTATGTCATCTTGCCAATCGGTCTTGCCCTTCTGGCTTTCCGGTCGCTGCAAATGTGCTGGTTCATTCTGACTGGCCAACGCGACACGATGATCGCCGCGCACGAAGCTGAAGAGCTCGTTGAAGAAAACAAAGACGTGCTGAAGGACTAAGCCCAATGGAAACCGCTGTTCTCTTTTTGCTGCTCTTTGGGCTGCTTCTTATCGGGGCACCAATCGCGATTGCGCTTGGCTTGTCTTCCGTTCTCTACATCGCATTGTTCTCTCATGACTCCATGAGCTCTGTGACCATTCAGATGTTCAATGCGTCGCAGAACTTTACACTGCTCGCGATCCCGTTCTTCATTCTGGCTTCCAGCTTCATGTCTACTGGCGGCGTTGCCCGCCGTATTGTGAACTTTGCTGTCGCTACTGTTGGCTGGGTGCGTGGTGGTCTGGCTATGGCTGGCGTGCTGGCCTGTATGATCTTTGCTGCGCTTTCTGGTTCGTCTCCAGCGACTGTGGTTGCTATTGGTACCATCGCGATTGCTGCGATGCGTCAGGCTGGTTACTCCAAGGAATTTGCTGCAGGCATTATCGCCAATGCTGGTACGCTGGGAATTCTGATCCCGCCTTCCATCGTGATGGTTGTTTATGCGGCTGCAACCAACGTTTCTGTTGGGCGCATGTTCCTGGCGGGTGTCATACCGGGCATTGTTGCTGGTCTGATGCTGATGGTGACGATCTACATCATCGCGCGTAAGAAAAACCTGCCTGCGCAACCGTTTCCAAGCATCAGGGTGCTGTGGTCCACGTTTGCTGAAGCTGCGTTTGGTATGTTCCTGATTGTGATCATCCTTGGCGGTATTTACGCAGGTGTGTTTACACCAACAGAAGCTGCGGCTGTGGCAGCTGTGTATGCGTGTCTGATTGCTCTGTTCATCTATCGTGACATGGGGCCGCTGAAGGACAAGAAATGGCGTAAGTCTGGTGAAGGACTGCTTGAGGCAATTGTCCGTAACATTGGATTGAGTGTTCTTTACTTCTTCCCTGCCTTCTTCCATCGGGATACCCGCAAGGTACTGGTTGAGAGTAGTAAGACCACGATTATGTTGATGTTCATCATCGTGAATGCGCTGCTCTTTGCTCACACACTCACTGCTGAGCGTATCCCGCAGGTCATTACCGACTGGATGCTAGGTGCAGGTTTCAACTGGTTCACCTTCCTGATTGCCGTCAACATTATCCTGCTGATTGGTGGTCAGTTCATGGAACCATCCGGTCTGCTGTTGATTGTGGCGCCTGTGGTGTTCCCGATTGCTGTGGAGCTGGGCGTTGATCCAATTCACCTGGGTATCATCATGGTGGTGAACATGGAGATTGGCATGATCACACCGCCTATCGGGCTCAATCTGTTTGTGACCTCGGGCATAACGGGTATGAGTCTGGTGCAGGTGGTGCGTGCCGCTGCACCGTTTGTGATGGTTCTGCTGGTGTTCCTCGTATTGGTCACTTACTTGCCATGGCTTTCCACGGCGCTGCCGACTTATATGATGGGGCCAGAGGTTATCGTCAGGTAGCTGGCACCAAGATATGTTTTGAAAGGCCGGGGCATCTGCTCCGGCTTTTTTGTTGCGGCTTATTCGAGGCAAATGCAGAGCAATAGCTTAGGCGGATTTTGGGGAGAAACTGCGATAATAGGCGGGTACCGTAATGTTGCCGTGAGGAGCTGATGAGGAGAGCGATCACCGCTGTAACTCTTGCTTTGGGCGTTGTTTTCGCCACACTTGCGTTCGCCCAGATTGACTGTAAGCCTGGTGAAGTTGTTATCAAGTTCAGCCATGTTGTGCCGCCGAGAGGCCATCCCAAAGGGGATTTCGCGCGCATGCTGGCCGAGCGGGTGAACATCGAGATGAACGGTGTGGCCTGCATGCAGGTGTTTCCCTTCTCTCAGCTTTATGATGATGAGAAGGTGATGGAGGCCCTGATACTGGGTGATGTGCAGCTGGCGGCGCCCTCTCTTTCAAAACTGGAAGTTTACACCAACAAGTTCCGACTCTTTGATCTGCCTTTCCTGTTTGAGGATATGGATGCAGTACAGCGTTTTACTGCCAGCGATAAGGGGCAGGAACTGCTTGATGTCATGTCTGATTTCGGGGTTGTTGGACTTGGGTATCTCTATGATGGATTAAAGCACTTTTCTGCCGATAAGCCGTTGCTCGTGCCTTCTGACGGGGCAGGGCTGAAGTTTCGAGTGCAGAACTCTGATGTGGCCGTTGCGATGATTGAGGCGATGGGAGCGAGTGCGCAGAAATTGGCGTTTAAAGAGGTCTATGGGGCTTTGCAGTTGGGGGTTGTTGATGGTCAGGAGAACAGCTGGTCCAACATCTTCACATCGAGGTTCTTTGAGGTTCAGGACGGGATTACTGAGACCAACCATCAATTGCTGGCTTATGTTGTGTTTGCACCCAAGGAGTGGTTGGAAAGCTTGAAGCCTGATGTGCGGGAGCAGTTTCTGACGATCTTCCAAGAAACGCTGGCCAAGGCCAATGCGCAAGCTGCGCAGACGAGCGACGAGAACCGGCAACGGATTGTCGATGCCGGTTATACTGTGCGTGAGTTGACGCCAGAACAGCGCCAGCAATGGGCGGATGTGATGCGACCTGTATGGGGTGAGTTTGAAGATGAGATCGGCAAGGATCTGATTGCTGCTGCTGAAGCCTCAAATGCGACCAAGGGCAACTGACGGTCTTCTGATTGGACATCTATAGTATTGCGTGTGCCAGCCTTATTCGTATGATCAACGTTGATCATGTAATAGGTGCACTATGTCTGAAGTTATTTATCTTTCCGCTAAAGAAGCTGCCAATGAGTTGGGGGTGCGCCCGGCCACGCTGTATGCCTATGTGAGCCGTGGGCTGGTTCGCTCGGTTCAAGGGCCGGGGAGGACGCGGCTCTATGATGCTTCAGATATCCGCTTCCTGCGAAGTCGTCGGGCTGGAGAAGGCTCTGAGGAACGGGATGGGCAGTCCCGGAGTGCTGCTGCAAAGGGCGTGCTTGAGACCAAGCTGACGCTTTTGACAGATGAAGGGCATTATTACCGTGGTCAATCTGCATTGGAACTCGCAAAAGCTGGGACGCTTGAGAGTGTGGCCACGCTGTTGTGGGATTGTGAGAATGATCCATTTGCTCAACCAGCTCCAGATGCGGTCGAGGTGGTGAACGGGCACCGGCGGCCAGTTGAGCGAGCTATTGTGGCTCTCTGTTCCTGGCCGGAGCAAGACAGCGCCGCCTACACATTGTCTCAGGAGCTGCTCAAGCGGAAAGGGGCGAGCCTCGTTCGCCTTGCAGCAAGTGCGTTGCTGATGCAAGCGCCGAGCACTGAGCCGATGCACAGACAGATTGCGCAGGCCTGGGGTGTGAAGAATGAAAAAGCCATCGATCTGATCCGCGCGACGCTTGTTTTGTGTGCGGACCATGAGCTCAATACCAGCGCATATGCGGTGAGATGTGCTGCTTCGACTCGGGCGCCGCTGCATGCTGTTCTTGTTTCCGGGCTTGGGGCGTTTATGGGGCCCAGACATGGAACAAACGCAGAGCGTGTGCTGAGTTGGCTGAAGCATATTCATGTAGTTGACGATATAGAGAAGGTGTTGCAAGAGCGATGTATGAACGGAGAATATCTGCCGGGACTTGGGCATTCCGTATACGGCGGGCCTGATCCAAGGGGCGAATTTCTATTAGACAAACTCATGCAAAGTGAGCTGGATCACCCGCTTGTTGAACTGATTCCACCATTGCTGGAAAGATCTCGTGAGCTTTTCGGAAAGCACATGAATGTGGATTTTCCACTAGCACTTTTGGAGCAGATTTTGGGCTTACCAAAAAATTCTGCAGGAATTTTGTTTTGTATTTCAAGAATTAGCGGCTGGATTGCTCAAGCGCTCGAACAGTATCAAATGCAAGAACAAATACGTCCGCGCGCTGCATATGTTGGTATTCGTCCGACCTAAAGCAGGCGTCAGTTGAATAGTTAATTTTTTTGATCTTTAACCTAGGCGTGTATCTAGGAGCTATTCTATGATCTCCTAGCGTAAAATTGATAATGTTATGTTCTTTCTCTGTAATGAAATTTATATCGATTATTTTATCTGTATATATAAAAGTATTCCGTAGATTATCAATAATTGAGTAGTTCATGTATGGTGTTATCTATTGTGGAAATGTGCTCTTTTACATAATTTTTGACGTGACCTATTTGATTTGAGGGTGTTCAAATTGGGGAGGCGCTATGTTACGTCTACATCATTAATCGGAATATTGGTTGTATCTCTCACTCTATCAAGAATAAGGCATTTCATGAATCGTTTGCCCCCTTTGAATGCTTTGGTCGCGTTTCGTGCAGTTATGGAAACTGGGAGTTTGGTTTCGGCGGCCCAAAAGCTAGCAATTACCGCTAGTGCGGTCAGTCACCGGCTCAAAGCGCTGGAAGATCACCTGGGACTGGAGCTGTTTGAGCGCCGTTCCAGAGCGGTTTTCCCGACTGCAGCGGCCTATCGATATGCCTCGGAGATTGCCGAGGCATTTGACAGAATCTCAACTGCGACGCGCACTATCGAAGCCGTCGGGAACAGAGATACTTTGAGTATCCATTGTTCTTCAAGCTTCGCTAGCAATTGGTTGTTGCGCCGTCTTCGTTCGTTTACCGCGCATAACTCAGAGATCACCGTGACTGTTTCCAGCAGTGGCTCTGATCAGAATATTGAAGGCGGGCTGTATGACCTTGTCTTCACACGTCAGTCCAATACTCCAGAAGAGTTTCAAGAAATCTCCTTAGGGCGCGAGAAGTTTCGTCCGCTGATTTCACCTGAACTGCTGGATAATCTTGGCTACCCGAAGAAGCCGAATGAGCTGCTGAAACTGCCGATTATTCGCAGCGAAGGTGCCACGGTTTCCTGGGAGACATGGCTGTCTGAAGCTGGTGTTCCAAACCCGATCGTCAATGAGATGATGGTGTTTGAGAATGCGGCTCTTTCTCTTGACGCTGCCGAAAAGGGGTTCGGCATTGTTCTAGAGTCCAATCTGCTGAGTGCCGAAGCTGAAACCGCCGGACGCCTTGTGCCGATCTTTCCTGAATATCAGCGGGATGGTCGTGAACATAAGCTGATGTGGCGTGAGAAGCGTGGAGCAGAGCCCAAAATTCGCAGCTTCCGTGATTGGTTTGAAAATCAGTTGCGCTACGATTTCGTAGATGAAGAAGCTTATGAACCAGTGGCTGCGCTCGTCGATTAAGCGAGTGTTGCTGTTTGTAGCTGACGGCGGGGGCAATTAACCGTCAGCTTACATGAGTGTTCTTATGATTTGGGTGGGTACTTAGGTATCCGCCCATTTCTTTGTAAGCATAGTTATACGGATTTGTTGGAGTGGTGTGTTGCTGAGCAATGGAATTGCTGTAGCCCATCAAACTGGGTGAGACAAAATTGTTCTGTTCATCCTTGATGAAATCCCTTAGAAGCACCCCTAAATACGCGCCCTTTTGCTGTTTCCCAAAGACACTGCCGAGGCGCTGGTCAATAGCTCGACAACAGAGCTTTAGAAAACACCAGAGAATTTGGTCGCCACTATGAGAACTTCAGAACTCCTGATGCCTGCGGGCAACCTTCAGAAGCTAAAGATTGCTGTGCTTTATGGAGCAGATGCGATCTACCTTGGTACGCCAGATATGTCCCTGCGTACGAAGGCAGAGTTTACGCTTGAGCAGGTTGTTGAGGGGATTGAATTTGCGCATAAGCATGGCAAGCGTGTTTATCTGACGCTGAACCTGTTTTCTCATAACAAAGACGTTCCTAAACTGAAGGAATATGCTGAGACCATTCGCGATATTAATCCGGATGGGTTGATCATTGCTGATCCGGGTGTATTCCAGTTTATGCGTAAAGAGCTGCCAAATGTGCCGCTGCATATTTCCACGCAGGCGAACGTTTGTTCGTGGCTTTCGGTTGATTTCTGGAAAGAGCAGGGCGCTGATCTGGTTGTGTTGGCGCGTGAAGTGTCCTTTCCTGAGCTTTCTGAAATTCGTGAGAAGTGCCCGGACATCCGTCTGGAAGCATTTGTTCATGGTGCGATGTGCATGACCTATTCTGGTCGCTGCCTGCTTTCCAACTTTATGGCAGAGCGTGGCGCGAACCAAGGGAACTGTGCAAACTCCTGTCGTTGGAACTACAAAGTGCGCATGCGCATGAAAGACGGCACGATCAATGAGCTTGAGCTGAACGAAGACAACATGGACATGTTTGAGTTCTTGCTGGAAGAGGGATGCCGCCCTGGCGAGTTGATGCCAATTCTGGAAGATGGTCGTGGTTCTTACATTCTGAACTCCAAAGACCTGTGTCTGATGCCGAAGCTGAATGACTTCCTGCGTATTGGCGTGGATTCTCTGAAGATCGAAGGGCGTGGCAAGTCCATGTACTACGTTGCGGTTGTTGCACGTGCCTACCGCATGGCGATTGATGATTACTATCGTGATCCTGAGAACTGGAACCCGCAGAAGTACATGGATGAGATGTATAGTGTTGCCAACCGTGGCTACACCACTGCGTTCCATGAAGGTCGTTTGAACAACTACGCCCATAACTATGAAGACACACATTCAATTGGGGAGTGGGAATTTGCCGGTATTGTTGAGAAGGTGACTGACGAAGCGTTCTACATGAAAGTGAAGAACAAGATCGTTGCCGGGGAAGTGCTGGAATTCCTACAACCTCTGTCCGACGACAGCGTCTTGCTGCGTATCTATGAGTTTGAAAACGCAAAGTCTGGTGAGATTACGGAGGAAGTGCACGCTGGCAAGCAGCCGCTGGTGCGAATCCCGTTCTCGCTGTTCGACAAAGACGATGCAGCTGACTTTAAAGATCGCTTCCCGGTGAACACTGTGGTGCGTAAAGAGCGTCCGTTGACACCTGAGCAGTGGAGTCGCCTGAAGCTGGACCGGACAGCAGAACGTATTGAAGCGCGTGGTGAGGCGACGAATGCGCAGCAGAACAAGTATGAGAGCCAGCGCGACCGACTGATTGATGCGATTGCTGAAGGCAGCCAGGATCGTAAGCCGAAGTCTCCTCGTCTTGGTTTGGAAGGCTGTTGTGGTCGCGGCTGTAACGGTTGCATGATCTTCTGGGAAGATCCGAAGTTTGAGAAGGCTCGCGAGATCCTGAAGACTAAAAAGCAGGGTGTGATGCTGGCGCGGAATGCGTTGAAGCACGAAGTGAGCTGATAGCTTAGTTAGGTTGATGCATTCAAAGCCCCGGTCCGAAAGGTCGGGGCTTTTATTTTGTCTGATCCTTATGAGAACCCATTGAATCTCAAAGCTAAAACCATGCTTATTAGGCCAGTAAGCTATTATTAGTAATAATTTATGTATGTTTTAAGCATGAGTCTTTCAAGCTCATGAGTTTGACGTTGGGATAGTTGCACTTGTTGTCTTGAATGATCTGTTGTGGGGTACGTAAATACGCTGATCTTACTTGCTCAGTCTCTCGTGACTTGGCTGGGTTGTGGTGGTGAGAGATTGGCGGCTAGGGAATTATCTGCACTGAATGTGCAGTTTGGAAGGTAATTCAAGATGAACTGGTCCGGAATGTTGAAGAGCGCACCTAAAGCTCAGGGATCACATCAGGCAGATGTGGGCGGCATCTATCGTGAAGGAATTGATGCACTTCTGTTGGCTTTGATGGAAGATCGTCCACTTCCCGAAGTGGAAGGAGTTCCAGCAGATCTTTATGAGCGCTTTGAATCGCTGAAGCAGAAGCTTGATGATCAGGACGAGCGTACCCTTGGTCAAACGGTAGAGTACTCCCTGCAAGCCAGTGAATCGATGGCCGCGATCTCCCAAATCACATGGCATATCCGCAAAACGGATGAAGGTGCGCAGACAATTGCGACCGGTGTTGAAGAGCTAAACGTTTCGTTTTCTGAAATAGCCTCCAGCGCTCAAGGAGCTGCGGATGCGGTGGAATCTGCAAATGAAGCCATGCAGCAGGGAGAAACAGCAACTCGAGAATCTGCAGATGCCAGCCAGCATATTGGCCGGTTCTTTGAAAGTATGACTGCTGCTGCAAATGAGTTGACCGCTGCCGCTGTTCAGATTGGGACCTTTGTTGGTACGATTGAAGGACTGGCCAAGCAAACAAATCTGTTGGCACTGAACGCGACGATTGAAGCCGCGCGTGCTGGTGAGGCAGGCAAGGGTTTTGCTGTTGTGGCTTCCGAGGTAAAGGACCTTTCCGGTCAAACACAGCAGGCAACAGATGATATTCGTTGCCGGATTGAGACCTTGCAGGCTCACGTGAACGATGTGAACTCAGCTGTGAATGATGCGCAATCTCTGGTCAGCAAGAGTATTGATAACTCACAGAATGCCGAGAGTTTGATCTCTGAAGTGCTGCGCGATGTAGGAGTTGCGAGTACGCAGATGCGTGAAATTGCACGCCAACTGACGCAACAGGAAGAGGCAACCAGCGAAATCAATCGCGGTGTCCATGCAATTGCAGGGCATGCACGCGATGTGAATGAGCGGATTGAACATGTGATCCAGACGGTTGCTCAATCTGAATCCATCGTGGAAGAGCAGTTTACTGAGTTTGATAAGCGAGGCGTACCGAACTTTATTCTGCATCGTGCTAAGGCTGATCACATAATCTGGAAGAAGCACCTTGCCGAAATGTCAGTTGGCCTCAGTCATTTGCAGGTGAGTGAGCTATCGGATCATCATCAGTGCCGTCTTGGCAAGTGGTATGACAAGGTGGATGATGCTCGTGTTCGCGATAGTCTGGCGTTTAAGAAACTGTTGCCTGTTCATGCTGAAGTTCACGAACAAGGCAAAGAATGCGCACGCCTCCTAGGAATAGCAGACCATGCAGGCGCAGATGCTGCCTACAAGCGCATGGAAGGTGGATCTGTTGAGGTACTGCGCTATTTGGACGAGTTGTTGACGAGGCGATGAGGTGTATTCTTCGAGCTGATTGAAAATCAGAAAAGCCCGGGCACATGGTGCTCCGGGCTTTCTTTTTGTGTTGTTTTATTTCTATCGTTTTGTCGCATCCTTGAGAGACCTTGGTTCCTCAAGGATGCGTTGAAGATCAAACCGGGATGACGACCCAGTAATCCAGATCAAGGATTACGCCGTCTTTGTATTTCCCTTTTTCCTTCTTGTATGGGAAATCTCCGCAAATAAGATCTTTTGTTGCGACGAGGCGCAGGCGTAATGCTGCGATATCGCTTCTTCCTTCAATCCGTTTTTTGTCCAAAACCTCAGACCACGCGTAAACGGTGTCACCTGCAAAGAGTGGTGCAACGTGTCGTCCTGCGTTGATGCCCGTGATATGGAAAGCATTGCCTAGTCCGTTGAAAGACAAAGCACGTGCAAGCGAGATGACATGGCCGCCATAGATCAGGCGTTTGCCAAAGCGGCTGTTTTTCTCGCTGTGATGATTGAAGTGGACTTTCGCAGTGTTCTGGTAAAGACGCGTTGCGAGCTGGTGTTCAGCTTCTTCCACGGTCATACCGTCGACATGGTCGATCTTTTCACCCACTTCATAATCATCGAAGCGGAATGGTGAACCAGACAGATCAAAGTCCCAATTGTCTATGGAAAGCTCTGGAACGGCTTGTCCCACGCAGTCCTCAGAAATTCCATCTGGAAGATCCGGTAGGGTTACTTCTGGCGCAGTCGCGGTTTCATCACGCTTCTTCACCATGACCCATCGGGTGTATTCCAGAACCTTCTCAGGATTCCCTGGCTCTTTGTGGCGATAGCCAGTAGAGCGCACGTAAACAACACCGGTTTTGCCGTTTGAATTTTCTTTCAGCCCGATGACTTCTGAAGTGGCGGAGACTGTATCTCCGGCATAGACGGGCATCAGGAACCGGCAGTCGGAATACCCCAGGTTTGCGACGGCATTCAGTGAGATATCTCCCACTGTTTTACCGAAGACCACGTGGAAGACTAGAAGGTCGTCCAACGGGTAATACGGGTATCCAATAGTTTCTGCAAAAGCAGTTCCCGACTGTACCGCAAATCGAGATCCGTATAATGCAGTATAAAGAGCTGTATCTCCTTCGTTTATTGTCTTTGGTGTTCCATGTCTTATGATCTGGCCCACGTGAAAATCTTCAAAAAAGTTACCGCAAGACGTCTTTGTCTTAACCGCAGTTAACGTCATGTATGTAGTCCCCCAACAACAACACGGCAGGCATTGAATAAGAAGTATTTTTAGTTATCAAGCAACACCTTAGAAGGTTGACACTTCGCATAGTATATGTCGCTTTTGATCTTTTTTCTTGTGCCCTTGTATTTTCCTTGGTTGTCCAATTGACTTGTTTAATTGAACAAATTCAATAGGTTGACGGATAATGTGGTGGTTGCCGCAATCCGTGCTTCAGATGATCGACAAAAATACTCGAGAGAAACAAGCAAGCTTTCTGTCCGTTTGAGACCCTTTATATCTCAGAATCAGTAGGAATGAGCAAATTAAATATAGAATATAATTAGGTAATTGTGTCGTGTTTTTAGCTAAACCTACATCCTGACGTTGAAATTGTAGGATTGTGCAAGCGAATCAGTAAAAATGTTAGCAAATATCGTCTGATTCACTTTGAGTGACTGAGCTGTGTTGTTCACTGTTTGCCCCCTAAAACCGTAGGTTTTTCTTCAAGATCAAAGCGTTACTATGAGTGGCAGGAGGTTTTCGCCCATGGTGAGCTTTTTCTGGCGGATTGTTGGTGTTGTTTTGCTAGCGTGGGTCGCGTGGGATCTCTACGCGGGATACACGCTTTTATATGATGTCATCTACAGAACAGCAGACCCGCTGATGTACTGGATTGGCATTGCGTTATGGACTGCGCTTGGGCTGAGCTGCTTTTTCTCATCAAGTAGTCAGGATTAAGGCGCCAATTTCTCAATTGATCTGAGCTGTCCCGGTCGTATTCTGCAAGTAATGAATGCTGCTGGTGGTTTACCGTGGCATGTTGGGTTGTAGTTGAGGGAGGTTGTTATGTCGGAGAGAACCCTAATTTCTTCAGGATCACCCTTTGAAAAGACGGCTGGATATTCTCGTGCAGTTGTAGATGGTGACTTTGTCCATGTCGCAGGTACGACCGGATATGATTATTCGACGATGCAGATGCCAGAGGATGTGGGCGCACAAGTCGTTAATGCACTGGAAACGATCAAAGATGCGCTTGGCGAAGCTGGTTGTTCGCTCAAGGATGTGGTCCGTGCGCGCTATTATGTGACTGATCGGAGTAACGTAGAGGCGGTTTTTGCCGTACTTGGTGAGTATTTTGATGAAATCCGTCCTGCAGCGACCATGGTTATCTGTGCCCTCATCAAGGAAGAGATGAAGGTTGAAATAGAAGTCATGGCTCGAAGAAGCTAATTAGGTTTTTGTCTTTCGAGAGACAGGTAAGGTACATTGTGGGGATGTACGCGGGAAGACTTTTAAGTTTCTGGTCTTTTCGCCAGTTGAAAGATCGTTTGTCTTAGCTATATAGGCAGACAATACCGACACTAACGAGATGGCGACGCATGACAGATTTTCCGAAAGAACTGCTGACTGGATACGGCCTTTATAAAGAGCGGATTTATCGCCAGTTTGAAGAGGAATATCAAAACCTCGCCATCTATGGTCAAGAACCTGAAGTAATGGTGATTTCCTGCTGTGACAGCCGGGTTACTCCTGAAGGTATCTTCCATGCGCAACCGGGTGAGCTGTTTGTGGTTCGCAACGTGGCGAACCTTGTGCCTCCGTTTATTCAAGGCGGCGGTACGCACGGTACCAGCGCAGCGCTTGAGTACGCTGTGACTGGCCTGAAGGTTAAACATCTTGTCGTGCTGGGGCATTGCAAATGTGGTGGTGTTCAGGCTTTCCGCGAAAGTAATGGCAAGCTCAGCAAGACTGGTCAGTTTGTCGGGCCGTGGATCAAGATGTTGGAACCGGCTGCAATCACGCTGGCTTGTACTCCGGTTGACAAAAATGAGGATCCTCAGCTTGCGTTGGAATATGCCGGTATTCGCCAGAGCCTGAAGAACCTTATGACATTCCCGTTTATTGAAAAGCTTGTCACTCAGGGGAATCTGGATATTCATGGCGCCTGGTTTGATATTGGTTCCGGTTCTTTGCGGGTTATGAATAAAGAAACTGAGCTCTTTGAAGACGCGCAGGATCTGCGTGCGCGGTTGAAAGAGCAGGAAGCAGAGGATTAAGCCTCTGTAGGGCAGAGAACCAATCAAAGTGTTGGTTTGATAGAGTTTTGGAGTGTCGCGTTCTATGGTGTGGGGCGCGGCTTTTTTGCTTGTTTGCGGGACTTCCAATTGGGGCGGCGGACCTTCCAGAGAATGAACGGAATACTGAGTGTGAGGAACACGCCTGGGATAATGATTGCCAGATAAGTTGTTGCCGGGAAGTCGGGTTCGTCTGGAGGTCGGAAGCCGATGATGAATGCGATGAGTGAGATACTGAAGCCGATGCTGCCCAACACCCAGATGCCCCAGTTGCCGAATGGGACCTTATAGGTCCGTGGAACATTGGGGTGTTTGTAGCGCAGCCGGATTGCGGTGCTGTAGAGCATTAAGTACATGACGGAGTAAAGCAGTACCGCTGTTGAGGTGAGGTACAAAAACACCTCGTTGGTCTTTACGTGAAGCAGGAAAGCGGTTGCTATGAGTGTGGCGATGGTGGCCTGCACCAACATGAGTGGCACTGGCATATCGTGAGTGTTTGAGCCATGCAGGAATTTGGGTAGCATGCCATCGCGGCCCGCGACTGCGAGGCTTTTCACTGGTCCTGCAATCCAAGTGCTAACTTGTCCGGCAGCGCCAACAGCAATGAACATGGCTGCAACGGGTAAGATGTTCGGCACGTCATAGTGATCCAGCAGTATTGTGAAGGTTTGCAGGACCCCAAGCGTGTTTGAGATCTCCGTTACCGGAATGATCATAGCAATAGTCAAACCACCCAGAAGAGAAATTGAGAAGCCAATCAGTGCTGCGATGAGGATTGCGATTGGATAGGTGCGTCGAACGTTCTGAACTTCTGTTGCGTGGCCCGCTGAAACTTCCATGCCGATGAAGCCGAAGAGGAAACTTAGGAAGAGGAACAAGGTTGAAGTTTGAGAGAGGGAGGGGATGATATTGGCGGTGGTGAAGCTGATATCAATAGCGGGTTGAGCAGGGCCAGAGACGTAGAGCAGGCCCAATGTAATCATAGTGAGAGATGGGAAGATAGTTCCCGCCAGCAGGCAGACGCTGGCAATGCGTTTTGTAATGCGAGTGCCTTTGAAATTTGCGAAGGTTGCGCCCCAGTAGATGATGATGACCCCCGTGAACATCAGCCATGGGTTTTCATCAAGAGGCCTGTCAAACACAAACGCGAGGGCTGCGGCGGTGTAGGCGACGGTTGCGACCATGGCGAAAATGGCCTGAAACCACTGTAAGAAGACTGCCATGAACCCGAAGGGAGCGCCGAAGGCTTCCTGCACCCAGGTGTAGACACCATGTTTGGGCCAACCTGTTGCTAGTTCAGCTGAAATGAGGGCTACGGGCAGGATGTAGCAGAGGATCACTGCTGTGTTGAAGAACAGAATCTTCATGCCGGTTTGTGCCATGAGTGGCATGTTCAGCATGGTCATGAAGAGCGCTGTGGTCATAAACACCAGGTGCCAAAGGGTGATGTGGTGCTTTGGCTGGTTGCGTGGTGTTTTGCCCATCACTCTTGCCCCTTACTTTTGGGGGAATGCAAGATCTGCTTGCGGTGTAGGAACCAGATGCTAAGCGGAATCAGCAGAGCCAGAACAACAGCCACCACCATAAGACCTTCAAAGCTCTCTAATGAGAATGGCAGGGTTGGCGGTGGGATGAAGCCAATTGCAAAGCAGCTTATGGCCGTTAGCAGGCCGATGATGCCGAGCAGCCAGATACCCCAATTGCCGCCGGGGACTCTGTAAGGGCGAGGGATATGCGGATGAGTGTAGCGCAAGCGGATGGCTGCTATGAACATCAGCAGGTACATTAGCGAATAGAGCAGTACCGCCGTTGAGGTGAGGACGAGGAATACCAAGTTGACGTCCTCAAATAAAATGAAGCTCAGGGCAATTAATGAAATGAGCGATGCCTGCAGGATCAGGAGTGCTGTCGGGACGTTGTTTTTGTTGGCTTTCGCAAAGCGTGCAGGCAGCAGGCCTTTTCTGCCAGCGGCCCACATCCCTTTTACCGGACCAACTATCCAGGTGCTGACCTGACCGGCAGCGCCCACGGCAACCAGCAGGGCAATGAAGGGCGTGAGAATGGAAAGGCTATAGGCGTTCAGATAAGCAGAGAAAGCCTGAAGGGCTCCGTTGATGTTGGAGATATTGCCTTTTTCGAGGATGAGTGAGACGGCAAGCCCACCTGCAAGGGTGATGACAAAGCCTGCGATAGCTGCTGTGAAGATGGCACGGGGATAATTCTTTTGCGGGTTTTCAACTTCGTTTGCATGGCATGCGGAAACTTCGATGCCGACAAAGCCAAAGACGAAGCTCATGAAGAAGACGAGGCTGGTGGTATCGGATAGTGAAGGAACCCAGTTTGCTACTGTAGCGGATGTGTTGAGGGCGATTGGTTCGCCAGAGATCAAGTAATAGATGCCAAAGAGGATCAGCAGTGCAGAGGGAAAGAAGACGCCGACGGAGACCGCATAACCCGAGATTTTCTCTGAGGTTTCTGTTCCTCTGAAATTGATCAGTGTTGCAGCCCAATAGAGGGCGAGCACCAAGAAGGTGATGTAGTAGCGATTTGAGCCCAGCTCAGGATCAAAGGCATACGTGAGTGTTGCGGTGGCATAGGCGACGATTGATGTGACGCCGAAGATGGACTGGATCCATTGCAGAAATACAGCCACGAAGCCGATAGGCGTGCCGAAAGCTGCTTCGACCCAATGGAATACGCCGTTTTGGGGCCAGCCTGTTGCAAGTTCTGCTGAAATTAATGCCGTTGGAATGAGGAAAGCAAACACTGTGATGGCGTTAAGCAGGACCATTTGCATACCGGTCTCTGCCATCATTGGCATGTTGCGCAGGGTCATGAACAGCGCTGTGGTGATCAGCACCAAGGGGATGAATGCGATTTTGTGTTCAGCGCTGGGCGGTTTTTCCTGCTGCATGGGCCACCGGCATAGTCTTTGATGCTCTAAACTTTAAATTGAGGGCCTGAAAAAAGACTGAGAGTGCAGGTGGGAAGCGCCTTGGTGGCATTAAGTTGCTGTTAGGTGTGAGCGCTGGGCTAGATGTCTTCTTTGCAGATGGTACGGTCAACTTCCATCAGCTCAACTGGAGCTCCATTTACCTCGATAAAGGCGACAGTGAGTCCGTCGATAGGGGAGTTGGGTTTGATGATAACCTTCTGGTCTTTCAACGCCTCTGCCAAATCGTCAACTTCAAACGCCACATGCGCCACTGTCTTCACGATTTCAGGGTAGGGCGCATCTTCATCATAGCGCTGCCATTGAATGCCGAAGGGATTGTTTTTGTGGTCGCTGACGGTCATGTGCAGGTGAGGCAGGGGAATCTCTTCCTCGAAATATCCCTTGGTTGGAATGCCGATATGGTTGAATTTCATTGGTCATCTTTCAATTTGGCTGCATGGGACCATGTTTGAGACCAGTGGCCTAAGGGTTGCAGGTAGGTGAACAGGTCTTCGCCTTCTGCTGTCAGTTCGTAGCCGCTTTCTCCATTCATGACGATCCCGCATTCTCGTAGTTCTTTCAAGCGCGTATTGAGCACAGTGGGGGAGACAGAGTCACAATTGGACTGGAGCGTGCGGAAGGTCTGCGGGCCAGTTGAAAGGTTCCAGATGATGCCAAGAGCCCATCGTCTACCCAGCAAATCAAAGAGAACCATGATTGGTTTGCCGGATTTTGAGCCACGAACCGGTTTGCCTGCCTTAGGTATTTTCACAGAAATGGGGCTTTCCTTTTTGCTATGATTGTTGTAGCGGTGTCTTGCTACTTTTATTGTAGCACGTTTGGAGAGTTTTGCTATGGTTGTTTTTGCGGTGTCGTCTGCTCTGGCGGCATCATTAGGGTGGGCATGTGGATCAATGTTGGCCCACCGACCGCTACAACGTGTTGGCGTTTTTGAATTTACGCGCATTCAACTGCTAACATCCGGCGCTATCCTGTGTGTGCTTTGCTCTGTGTTGGGGTACTGGCAAACAGTTGATTGGAGCCAGTGGCCTGCCTTTGTGGTGAGTGTTGTTGTCAGCGTGATTATTGGAAACCTGGCTTTGATGGCGTGTTTGCGCCGAGCCGGGCCGCGCCAAACGGAGCTGCTGCTATCGCTTAAAACGCCAATCGTTGCTGTGCTTGCTTTCGCGTTTCTTGGCGAAGAGCTGAGCTTTACCGAAATTGTTGGCATCGCAATCGCTCTTTTCGGCATTTGCTTGGCGATTTTGTTTGGAAGTTCTGATCAGGAAACTGAAGCTACTCGTCGCAGTGGCGGGTTGGTTGTGATTGTGTTGCTGGCGCTTGTTGCAGCTGCTTCGCAAGGGATTGGAATGCTTGTTCTTAAGCCGTTGCTTGTTGCTGGGACCGAGCCTCTGGCAGCATCAGCGGTGCGGGTTACCGGCGCTGCGTTTATTGTGGCCCTGGTTGGATTGATGCCTGTCTCGGCGGTTCAGTCTTCAACAGAGATGAGCTGGATGCTGTTGTTTCGCGTCGTGCTGCCCGGTTTCATTGGATATGGCATATCTGTTTCTCTGCTGCTCTATGCCTATGCTCATTATGATGCAGCAGTTGCCAGCATTCTTGGCTCGCTGTCGCCTGTCTTTATTCTGCCATTGCTCTGGATGCGAACAGGAAACATGCCAAGGCCCCTGGCCTGGGGTGGTGCTCTGCTTTCGCTTGGCGGAACAGCAGTGATTTTGCTGTAATAGGATTGGTGCCAGCAGCTATGCTGCTGCTGGCACGCATTGCTTTATTAGAAGCTGAGCTGCAAGTCGTGTCTCTCAAAGAGATTATGGAAGTTCTTTACAAGACCGTTTGCAATTTCAGTTGCGTTTTCCGATGGTTCATTTGGGAAGAAGAAGGCATCTGTTACTGCCTGCTTTTGCTCCAAAAATTCGCCTTCTGCGACTGAGTTTTCATCAAGAGAATCTAGCGAGTCCAACAATGGTGCAAACAACTGAACGAATGGGCCTTTCAGTGTGGATGAGATCACTGAAGCCGTCGCATAAGCTTCTGTCGGGTGCTTCCCAGCTTGCTGAAGGCGGTTGACCAGCTGTTCTTCGACATTTGTTGAAATGAGCTCGATAGCCTCACTCACAACTTGCGAATTTACCTTGAGCTTCTCGGAGCGGAAAGCGTTGTTCAGCTGTTGCTGGATCTCCGGGTGCTCCTTGAAAATCTTCGTGAAGTGACGTTCAGCAGCGAACTTGTTGTCGTCACCGCCCAAACCATCCGCGTTGTTGGAGTGCTTTGCTATGAACACGGTCAGCAGCTCTGCATTGATTTCATCAGCGGTCAGGTGTTCTACAAAGCCTTTGATGATTTCATTGGCGCTTTGAGCTGTCTCTATCTGCTTGCCAAGCTCAGCCTTTGCTGCATTGACGATGCCGCCTTGTTCCTGAAAGTCATTGCCGTCTTTTATTGAGCGTACAATTTCTTTGGCAGCCAGATCAGGCAACCATTTCTGCGCGGCTTTTATTTCTTTTGGAGTTCCTTCAGGAATAAACGGGGCAATCTGGGAGCTGAACTCATCTGTTTGGGCTGTTTCTCTCAGTGTCGATTTCAGCACGTCCTGAACAGCGCTGTTGATGATGCTTTTTTGGAGAATATCTTCGATCTGATCAGTAATGTCGTTCGTGCCTTCAGGACCGGAAACCGTGTTGAAGACGCCGTTCAATACGGTTGCGATTTCACCGAATGCCCCTGCGCTTATCTTCTCTGCGGGCAGGCCCAGCTCTGAGAAGACGCTTTCTAGTGCAGCTCCGCCTGCGCTTGCTGATTGCAGTGCTGCGATGGCTCGTAGCTGATTGCCTACTGCCTGTTGTACCTGTTCATCCTTCAAACTGCCGCGAATAGAAGAGCTTGATTTGTTTGGTCTGGACTGCTCTTCCAGTTTGATTTTCGTGTTTTCCTGCAGTTTTGTGATCTGCTCAGGGGAGACATTGTCCCAGTCGATCTGGATGCCAGCCTCTGAAGCAGCAGCTGTCAGGTGTTCACGATCGCCTAATTTCTCAATGTGGGTTGCAATGTTCGCATCTGTTTGGGCAGCCAGATTCTGAGCAACATCTTTTGTGATCTCTGAGACTGTCGCTTTGATTTGCTCAGGATCTGCTCCGGCATTTGCAAACTCGCTTGAGCCTTCCAGCAATTTGGTGACATTGGCCGCGACCTCTGTACCATGTGTTTTGGTGATGCTTGCGAGGATAGCCGCTCGTGCGGTTACATTCTGCTCCTCGATGTTGCTTTCCTGAGCACTCAACGCGAACTCAACGGACTCCAGAACCTGTGCTTTGGTCAGGCTGTGGGATTTTCCATCACTTAGTACGAAAGCCTTGTAAGCGGCTTCACCGACGTCTTTGCCGAATTCTGATTTCAATGCTTCCTGAAAACGGGTCTGATCTGCAGATTTCTGGCCATCTCCAGTGATATGGAGCTTGGCCCAGGAGAGTACCTTTCCGCCAACCGATGTATGAGAAGTGCGCTGTGTAACGGTCTCTTGCGTGGTGTGCAGTTTGTCCAGACCGTTGTCGAGTTGGGCTGCGGTTACAAAACTGGAGAGTTCAATGTTGCTCATACTCTTGCTCCAAAATCTGCGAAATTATCGGTCTGGCAGGGGTTGGTGTGGTTTGGGTTATCCCAGTTTGGGCTGAGACTTTCAGGGTTTTTGAGGCGCTCGTGCCAGAACGCAGCTGTGCGGATGAACATGTCCAGCTTGTTGTGCAGGGCAAAGGAGGATCTGTCAGAGATCGTCACTACCATGGAGAGGTTTACGCAACTTGCTTTTGGGCTGATGTTGAACGCCATGGCATGACTGTCTGCAAACACGCAATTGGCCTGCATCAGAGCTTCAAGGACTTGCGGGTTGTTGGTGTCGCGTTTGCTGATAACTGAGTTGAAAAGTAGGGTTTGGCTTTCGTCTCGCCAGACGATGCTCATGGCGAGGTCCTGATCAAGACCAAGGAAAATCTGGTCGTTTTCGTTCAGAGAGAAGTTGTCAAAGCCAATTCTGTTGCCGAGTTCGATCAGCAGTGCGTTTACCAAATCAGTCATGCAGTCTCGCGCGCCTCACCATAGGACTTGTATGTCGTTGATGCTGTTCCTTGCAGTGAAGACGGTTTGTCTGCTGCAAGGAACAGCATCTGTAAGGCTAGGTTTAGCGAGGGTGAGGAGAGACTGCTGTCTTGTTTGGTACAGGTTGCCGACAAACTTGTGCCCCTCGCATACTTTGATGCGTATGCGAGGGCTGGTTGGTTATGTATTCGCGAGAACTGTAGCCGGAGCGGCGGCTCGTTTGTGGGCAAACACGATGACAAAGGTGAGCCCCAGTAGCAGAACCTCGGAGAACACACTGGCGTACCAAATACCGGCTTCTCCCATTGCATAAGGCAGGATGAGAGTAAGCGGGACTGCGAACAGGTAGGTTTTGGCCAGCATCAGAATACCTGCGCGGGCAGCGTCACCGATTGCCTGAAAGAATGTGCCTACCATCATCAACGGACCAGACAGAAAGAACATCATAGACACGATTGGGATGATGCGTTCGACGTCTGCAATTGTGGCTGCATCATCGACAAAGATCGCGCCCAGTTGGGAGCTGAACAGGAAGTAGATTGCCTGAACTCCACCGCAATAGATGAGCGAGATTATGATCGCGATTTTCAGGGTTTGTGCAGTTCTGTCGTGCTTTTGGGCGCCGTAGTTGTTTCCTGAAATGGATTGCAGCGCCATGCTGAGACCCAGCAGAGGCAGGAACGTGAAGGTCATCATTCTGGTGATGATGCCATAGGCTCCAGCGGTGACTTCATAGTTGCTTCCGGCCCAAAGCTGAATTGCAAACAGCGTGACGGCTGCAGCCAGAGAAACACCCGTATAGCCAAGGCTTTGGGGGACACCAAGGGCGATGAGGGATTTCCATTGGAAGCTCACTGGTCGCCAGTTCAGGAAGGAAAGTTTCCCGCGTTTGGATGTGTAGTAGACGACCAGCACAACTAGGGAAATCAACTGTGCTGTCAATGTTCCATAAGCAGAGCCGGCCACGCCCCAGCCGAATTGAACCACATAGAGCCAATCAAAGAAGATGTTCAGGAATGCAGAACTCAGGGTGATGACTGTCATGAGGGGCAGTAGTCCCTCACAACGGAGCCTGTCGATGTTGATGGATAGGACGAACCCTAGCGGTGAACCCAGAATGAGGATCGCCATGTATTGATAGCCAATACGAGCTAGTTCGTCAGAGCCGTTGGTCAGGAACAGAGCGAGCTGAAATCCTGCGACCAGAAAGCTCACTATAAGGCTGCCGCAGACGATCAATGCGAGGGCGATTGCGCTGTCGATGATCTTCTTTGCGATGCGGTGGTTGTTGGCGCCAAAGGCCCTTGCGTAGATGCTGGCGAAACCGTTGGACACGAGCGTGAACAGGGAAACCAAGATCATGAAGAGAGGGAACATGAGTGTGACGCCAGTCAGGGCCTGTGTACCCACATAGGTTCCCAGAAAATAGGCGTCGACGACCGTGTGCAAGCCGTTGACCATCATGACAAGGCTGAGGGGGATTGCGGTTTTTGCAAAGAGTATAGGTATGGAGCCGGACAGAAAAATATTGTCCGGTTTGGAAGAAGAAACGTCAGACATCAAAACTGCTTTCAGTTCAGAAGCGGGAAAATGCTGGAGCTCGCGTTGCCAGTAAACCGCTGAAATTATGCGGTTTGATGCAGAAAATATGGAGCTTCACCAGAGCGGTATGCTTGCGAGCGGCGGGTGTCCTAACCACACCGCGATCATAGGTGGAGTGCATTTTTACTGCAAGTGGATGCGCTCAATTGAGCAAGATTTGTGAACTGGTATATGGCAGTTTGAATTTGTGTCGTGTTGCGGTTGACGGGGGTAGCTTGCGCGACCTACTCCTCTTGCAGTCAATTCTGCTGAGAGGTCCTTCCATGGCAAAAGCAATTCACATGATGATCCGGGTTTTGGATGAAGAGCGTTCGCTTGCGTTTTACCGCAAGGCGTTTGGTCTGGAGGTTGCTGAGCGACTGGATTTTGACAGCTTCACACTGGTTTATCTGCGCAATGCTGAAAATGATTTTGAGGTTGAGCTCACTGTCAACAAAGACCGCAGCGAACCGTACTCCTTAGGTGACGGTTACGGCCACATCGCGTTTTGTGTGGATGGACTTGCTGCTGAGCATAAGCGCTTTCAGGAGGAAGGGCTTGCACCTGAGGACATCAAAGAGTTCTTCGTGGAAGACAAGTTGCTGGCACGGTTCTTCTTTGTAACTGATCCCGATGGCTACCGAATTGAGATGCTGGAGCGGCACGGGCGATACCAGTAACCGCTCTCTTGCTTAGTACTCAATCGCCTTTTCAGCGAAAGTCGGAGGGGAGCTTTTGGCGAGCTCCTCTTTGCTGTGGCTTTTGAAGGTGTGCGTAAAACCTTCCCGCAGTTTGTAGTGCGGCTGCCAGTCGAAGTTTTCCAGATATCTGGTTACATCTAGCGCGCAATCGTAGTCGCGGAAGGGGAAATACTCGCGAGCCGGGATGCCGGGGGCCATGTGACTCCCATAGAGAATTTCCGGCTCGATTTCCGCAATACTGCAGAGCATCTTCACCCACTTTTCGATGGTCAGGATATGCGGGTCGGCCAGATTGACGGCTTCGGTCGGCATGGCATGCATAGCCAGCAAATAAAGAATGAAGCTGGCGAGATCTTCTTCATGCAGAAACTGCAGTTTGGTCTGGCCATCACCGGGCAAGATGATCGGGCGTTCTGTTAAAGCACGCGCCCAAACAAATTGCTCTCGGTCAATATCGTTGTTGGGGCCATACAGGTAAGGCGGGCGGATGGCGACGGCAGGCGTATGTTCTTGATTCAGCAGGAAGTGATCGGCTTCAGATTTGTCTCTGCCATAAACACCCCACACAGACGCTCCACCGATCGGGTCTTTTTCGCTCGGTAAGTGCCCTTTGGTTTCTTTGTAAACCGCTGCGCTGGAGAGATGAATCCACTTTTTGGCATGGATGCCGAAGGTGTTGAATGCAATCCTCGACTGCTCTCGCGTATAAGCGCTTGTATCGATTACCGCTTCAAATTTATCGGTGATCTGCTGCATGGCAAAGGGATCGTTTCTGTCTGCAACCAACTGCCTGGTTCCCGGAACAGGGCGTGTGCCTCTGTTGAGCAGGGTTACATTATATCCCTTCGAAAGTAGCGCCGGGATGAGAGACGCACCCACGAAGCCCGATCCGCCTATGACTAACAAGTTATGCATATTTTGCAGTGCCTTAGAACTTTCGACTCTCAGTCTCAGAAACCTAGCATAGTGGGATTAAAGAAACCTGTCTGCGTGGCAATAGTTGAGCACCCATCCATTTTCGTTGAAATATTGAACCTTGCAATGACTGGTGTGAGGCGGCACAAATGGTCAACTTCAATTTATAGAATACGGGGATATTGACCCATGGCATCCAACAAGCTCTTGCTTCTTCCTGGTGACGGAATTGGTCCTGAAATCATGGAGGAGGTGAAAAAGGTTATCGCTTGGCTCAACGAGCAGGGCGAAGATACTTACGAGTATGACGAAGGCCTTGTTGGTGGTAGTGCCTACGACGCACACGGCGTTTCCATTTCTGAAGAAGATATGGCGAAAGCGCAGGCAGCTGATGCTGTTATCTTTGGTGCTGTTGGCGGCCCTAAATGGGACGACGTACCTTATGAGGTGCGCCCTGAAGCTGGTTTGCTGCGCCTGCGTAAAGACCTTGGCCTGTTTGCAAACCTTCGCCCTGCGATTTGCTATCCAGCGCTGGCTGACGCGTCTTCCTTGAAGCCGGATGTCATCGAAGGATTGGACATTCTGATCGTTCGCGAACTGACCGGTGGTGTTTACTTCGGTGAGCCGAAAGAGATCATCGATCTGGACAACGGCCAGAAGCGCGGTATCGACACGCAGGTTTACGACAGCTACGAGATTGAGCGTATTGCTGGTGTTGCCTTTGACCTTGCACGCACCCGTGACAACAAAGTCTGTTCCATGGAAAAGCGCAATGTGATGAAGTCCGGCGTGCTTTGGAATGAGGTTGTAACTGCCACACACAAAGCAAACTACGCTGATGTTGAGCTGGACCACATGCTGGCAGATGCTGGCGGCATGCAGCTGGTGCGTTGGCCAAAGCAGTTTGACGTTATTGTAACGGACAACCTGTTTGGTGACATGCTGTCTGATGTTGCGGCGATGCTGACTGGTTCTCTGGGTATGCTGCCTTCCGCATCATTGGGCGCGCCTGATGAAACTACCGGAAAGCGTAAAGCTCTTTATGAGCCAGTACATGGTTCTGCTCCAGACATTTCTGGTACAGGTGCTGCTAACCCAATTGCAATGATTGCAAGTTTTGCTATGGCGCTGCGCTACTCCTTCCAGAAGATTGCAGAGGCCGACATGGTTGAAAAAGCAATCTCCAATGCGCTGGACAAAGGTCTGCGCACAAAAGACATTGCGAAGGATGGCGAAGCAACCATTACCACCGCACAAATGGGCGATGCCATTGTTGCTGAACTGACTGCTCTTGCAGGTGTTTCAGCATAAGCTGGCAAGTCAGAGTTTAAAAATTTGAAACAGGGCTTCCGTTGGTTCGGGAGCCCTGTTTTTTATTGCATTGGTGGCAGCAGCGGCTGAGTGGGTTTGGGGCTTGGCAGGTTCACGTATTGTATTTGTGGTCCTGTGACATCGAAGTCTTCAAAACTCACGCCATGCAGGGTCGGGTTCTCGTAGGTTTTGATGTAGTAGATCTTGTTTTCGATGTCGGCAATCGTTGACCACTGGGTGTAGTCGTTGGCTTCTTGTTCCTGCTCCACTGGAGAAATTGCAGGCCTCACAAAGCCTTTTGGAATGTCGAAGTTGTTCAGAACATGCTCCATGGTCACGAGCCGCCCCTTGTTTAGTTCAGTGCTATCAATGGTGGAGATCAAGCCCAATGCGCGGATAAACCGGGAGGGTGGGGTTGGATCACCCGGAATGCCGAGCAAGCCTGAGCCCTGACCGAAGGGAGTGAGTTCCTGTCCCATAATTTCGGTTGATCTGATGTTGAATGGAGAGAGGAACAGGTAGTTGCGGATGTTCTGGACATGCCATTCGAAGTCTGGCGAGTTGGTGAGCACGGTGTAGGGATTATCGTAGACTTTCAGCTCACCATTTATGGGCTCTATGACGATAGAAAAGCCAGCTGCATCATGCAGGGTGTAGTGGAGCGGTGGGATTTCATCCATGCTCGCGTAGAAGGTTCCAACGAGTGAGATCTGATCCAGATTGACTTTGATTTCTTCGACTGTTTTGAAGGTTGAAAGCAACCAGGAGAGGAAGTCTATCTGATTGATTTCCTTGGCGCGCTGAGCTGCATCATTGGATGGATTTTTGAATCCCGCAAATCCGGGAAAGTAGAGGGCGCCGCCAGACAGGCCGTACTCATTCATGCCATCCACCAAGGCCGGGCTGTCGAAGATGCTGGCGCCAATGACTGCAATTTTGCCAGTCCAGCTGTAACCCGGCTCATCATTGATTTGGGACTGGAACTTGTAACCGCGTGGGATGAGACCAACTTTAGTAGGAATTTGCTTGCCGAACTCCATCGTACGGCCATACATTTTGATGTTGTCGACGGTGGACAGGACGAAGCTGGTGCAGGCATTTGCCGCCATTGGCTGAAGAACAAAAGCGAGCAGGGCTAAGCTGATCTTGAGAAAGGCAATCGGTTTGCTGGCAATACGCTTGAGCATGAGGCCTCCTGAATGAGTTCTTTTGCTTGTGATTGTCAGCGAAGAGCGCAAAGGTTCCGTTAGATGTGCCTGCTGCTTTAAGATTGGTTTTTTGGCAGTTTGGCCACTGGATGTTAATCACGGGAGTTAGCTGTGTGATTTGGTTGCGCGAAAAACCCGTGTGCGGCATAAGCCTGAGCCAAGACAAATTTTGAGAAGCATTGCTGAAAGACAGAGCATGGATGAACGTTTAAGACCCTTCCTCGGAACCTGGATTCTGGATCCTGATACCTCAAACTATGAGCAAGGTTCTGTGCCTTGGGGCGGCAGTTTGAAAATTGTCGAGAAGAATGGCGAGATCGGTTTCTTCATGAAAACCGTTGAAGGCGAAGGCGAGACAGTTGAGGCCAACTTCTCAGGCATTCCTGATGGGGAAGATCGCCCTATGCCGCAAAACCCGTTTGCGGATACGCTTTCCCTCTCTTTGAACACGGATGGAGATCTGGTTTCTGAAGCAAAGCGCGGCGGACTAAGCATTATGGTTGCCAAGCGCGAGCTGAATGAAGACGGTTCTCAGCTCACGGTTTATCAAACTGTACACCTGTTGGATGCTGGTTCGTTTACCAACGAAGCGGTCTATATGAGAGCACAGTGAGTGGTTTAAACCTGCATTAGCTTGTCTTTGTTGAACTTGGTTGTGTGATTTAAAAACGTAACAGGACACAACCATGTTCAATCGAAACAGGCTCGCTGGAGCCTGCGCAATACTGGCGGTTTGTGGCGCATCAAGCGCCAATGCCCTGGTGTTTGATGGCATTCCTTACATGGATGACCGCAGCACACCCCAAGCGGTGATTGAAAGCTATTATAATGCTATCAACCGCAAAGAGTATGTGCAGGCGTATAGCTACTTCAACACCCCACCTAAGAACTTTGAGGAGTGGAAAGAAGGGTTTCGAACAACGGAGTCTGTGCAGCTGCGCTATGGGTCTACTCAGCCAGATGCAGGCATGAGCCAGCTCTATTGGCCGCTTCCGGTAGCGATTGAAACGCACCTTTCCGACGGCACTTCGCAGGTTTATGCGGGCTGCTATGTTTTACATATGGTTGTGCCGGGTACGATTACCGATCCGCCTTACTCACCCATTGCGATTAACAAGGCTGAGTTGAAGCCAACGGATAAGCCTTTGAGCCAGGCCCTGCCCGACAATTGTGATGAGTAGCCGTAATTCTTCATCATATTAGCTTGCTGCGAAGGCTGCGGAATAAGCGAGAGTGCCTGTTGGTGTCTCTCCCTCAAAGGTGTGCTGCATAAAGTACTGCGCTGGCACGCCGGGGAAGACGAGGTCTTCTGTTTGTTGAAAGCCGAAGCGGCTGTAATAGTCCGGCTCCCCAAGCAAAACGACACCTTTGGCACCAATCTGCTTGATTTGCTGCATTCCTTCCATGATCAGGGCTGAGCCAAAGCCCTTGCCTTGATGTTTCGGAGCAAAGGCCACTGGGCCAAGACCATACCAGCCCTTATCCTCACCATCGATGGTTACTGGAGAGAAGGCGATATGCCCTACCATGCCGCCAGCTTGCCCTCCAATGAGTGACAGTGTCAGTTCACCATTCGTGCGCAGCTGGTCGATGATCAGGTGCTCGGTTGGCTTTGCGCCGGGTTCATGGTGTGGATGATTTTCGAAAGCTGCGTAAACAAGGTTGCGGATTGCTTCGATGTCAGATGGTAGCTCTGTGCGGATGATCATTGGTATTGCCCGTTATGTTTAGCTTAGCTTTTGTGCCACAAAGAATGGGAAATCTCTCTGATTTATCGGACTAGAGATACCCAAACATGCGACCGCAAATGAGAACTCCGAGCCAGCTGAACAGGGAAATGAAGCCAGCGGATTTGAAGCGGGGGATGGTTCCGCGAGAGTCGACTTGTGCCAGATAGCGCCACGGTTTGTTGAAGCGCAGGAAGAGTGCGTTGAGCAGGGCGAGAGTGAAAAAGCCTGACTTGGCCCAGAATATAGGCGCGTTGACGTATACTTGCGCTTTGACTGAGAGCAGGAAAACGCCGGTTGTGATTGCGATCAGACCTCCCAGAAGGGCAATGCGCGTGAGAGGGCGTGCAAGGTCGTATAGCGGAATGGAGCGCCACATACCCATCATGCGCAGGTCAAGTGGGACGAGGGAGCCGAACAGCATCGCGAGCCCAACGATGTGGCCTGTGTTGATTGCCGGATAGACCCACCATGCATACTTGAAGACCTCTGACAGCTGAGAGCGTTCGAGATCCGCAGCAAGTGCTTGCAATTGAGTAAGGAGGTCCATCATTATTCCGTTGTGATTTTGATCGCTCTGTTCAACCTGAGTGCAGACGCGATGCCATGCAAGGATTGATTGGCACACTTATTCCGGTGCCCACGATTTTATTATTCTGAGGTTGTTTATGGCTGACTTTGTGCATTTGGAATGGGGGCGAAACGCCTGCAGTGATGGTTATGCTGCGACTGTGGACTTCAGCAATTTTCACTTAAAGGCGTAAGACTTTGCGACAACAGATACTTGCGGTGGGACGCCTTTTTGACTGAAATGAGAGTAGCCTTTTTGTAAGTTTTTCCAGTAGGAGAACCAACGATTGCTGGCATGGGGAGCCATATTGGCCTCAGTCATATGGAAAGGGAAGATATGAACAGCTACGGAATTTTGACCACTTAGTAAGGCATGCTCGACCAGTAAGTAAATTTCTTCCATTCCCTTGTCAGTCATTGCATAACAGCCTGCTGATAAACAGTTGCCGTGAACCATCAGGAATGATCCGGTTCGATTATTGGATTTGTCAAAGGCGTTTGGGAAACCGAGATTGAATGCAAGGTGGTTTACGCTTTTTGGATTTAGCTGATGCGCTGTTACTTGATAAAATCCTTCAGGCGCTTGCTTGTCACCTTCCTTCAGTTTGGGTCCTAATTCTCCAGAATAAGAGCAGATGTCGTAGGTTTTGAAGAGCTTGTAAACGCCGTTAAGCTGTTTCCAAACCTCTAGCTGAGCCTCTTCTTTGAAAATACGTAGGAAAATAGGCTGCTTGAGACTCATGTTCTGTTCTCTCAGTTCCGCAACAAGATACGGGGTGAGAGTCTTTCTTACTTCTTTGATATTTGCCGTCTTGGCAAACCAATAGGATTCTGAGGAGAAGTAGGGTTGGGAGGAGTCGTATCTGGTTGCGATTATGATTGATATTGCGGTGATGGGGGCAACTATACAGAGAGCAAGCAAGTACTTAAGGAGACGCATTGAGAAATCTTTCAAAAGAAAATTTTAGAGAAATACAAATTACATCATCTAGAGGTTGTTTATGGCTGACTTTGTGCATTTGGAATGGGGACGAAACGCAAGCAGTGATGGCTTTGCTGCGACTGTGATTGTTGATTGCCTGAGCTTCTCGACAGCGACTTCTGTTGCGTGTGGCAGAGGGGCAAAGGTGGTGCCCGTTGCTGACCGTGATGAGGGGAAAGCGCTGGCTGTTGAGATTGGCGGAGTTTGTGCCGGGAAGCGCCGGGAGGGTGGCTTCTCATTGTCTCCACCAACGCTCATGGGGCTGTCGGCTAGCGATGTGTTGGTGTTGCCCAGCCCCAACGGTGCGACGCTTTCTGCTTTGCCAAGAGAAGGGCGGGTGTTTGCTGCTGCACTTCGGAATGCAGCAGCGGTGGCGGCTTATCTTAAGGTGATTTCCGGCAAAGTCTTGCTGGTTGCTGCGGGTGAGAAGTGGCCGGATGGCAGTTTGCGGCCTGCCTTCGAGGATCAACTGGCCTGCGGTGCACTTGCGCATATGCTGGACTGCCCGATGTCGCCAGAAGCCTCGATTGCTCGGGCGGGTTATCTTTCGTGTGCTGATGATTTGCTCGGTGCGCTAAAGGGCTGCGTGAGTGGGCAGGAACTGACGCACTATGGCTATGCGGCTGATGTGGACTGGGCAGCTGAACTGGATTCGGAAAGCTGCGTGCCTGAACTGCGGCAAATTGAGCTTGGCGGGAAGGCCGTGAATGCGTTTGGGGATGTGGTTTAGAGGCATCCATGGATGCCTCTAAAATCGGCTGATGAATGAAGCGTTTATTTTGGTTCGAAGTCGATTGTACCGATTACATCGGAGCCTTTTGTGAAGAGATATTGAGCACCAGCATCTGAAAGTTTTACCTTGATGTTAGCGCGTTTCGTCATCGCAAGATTTACTAAAACATTTCCATATGGAGTTCCGTTTACGAAGAAGTTGCTGCCACTAAACGTGATTTTCTGGGGCATGTCATTATGAAGTTCGAGTGTGATTCCTGCCCCGTCTTTGGACATTTTTGAGCCTGGGAGTGCATTGTCGAGTTCTTTTGCAAAATAATCGTAGCTTGCGCCTTTGATGAACATGACCTTCTTTATATTTGGTATTTCCTGCTCGTAAGCCACGAGCAGCCCATATGCTCCCTTAAACTCGCTTGAACCGATTTTGTCTTCCCATGAGCCGACATAAACAGGTACGCTTGCACTGAATGAAACTGTGCGATCGATACCGTCCGGAGCTTTTGCGCAACCTTTGAACTCTGCGTTTTGAAATGAGCGTTGGACAGCTGGTTCGACCTTGCCGCGAATTTTCTCACAGTCGTCTTCTGAGAATGTTCCTTTGCCCACGAGCGTGACTGGAGCGAGGATCGGTTTGCCTTCTGTGTCTTTCGTCAAGTCACTCGCATATAGGCTAACTTCAGTCTCGTAGTTACACGCGGTTACGGTCAGGCTAATAATCAAGGCTGATAATATCTTAGAGTACTTCATTGTGTATTCTGCGTCGCCAGTTGTAGTTTGGGTTTGCTCATGACCATGCAGCTCAAGAGCAAGCGATCCGGAAGATTAAATTGCGTTTAAAATATTACTAGTTGCTGCATATGATGCATGCAAGCCATGGTTGATGCGATTTTTAGGACAGCTCCAGATTTCATCTGCCGCGCAGATGACGCTTATTTTTGAGATTATGTCAGCCTTACTTCGGTGATTGTTAAGTGTTTCTCTGAAAACTGACTGAAATCCGTGGTTTCCCGGTGCGCTGGGGTGACTGATCGTTGCGCACTTTAAATTGCGTGAGATATGCCTGTTGACAAATGATGTGGTTATAGGCAGGTTCTGCGCGATCAATTTTGAAGGTAGTGTTTAGCAGCATGATGTTTGCGATGACCAACATGAAGAAAACCATGAAACGTGCGATGACCGCGCGCATGGCTTCTGTTGCGCTTAAAACAACTACCAAGACAATCACCACGAAAACGACAAAGACCACCGTCTAAGGTGCCTCTCTTTCCCGCGCTCTCCCCGGGACGGAGGGCGCCAGAGGGCTCACCGGGCGCAGTCAGCCTCCGGAAGCCAGCGGGGGAGACGAAGAGGACAAAACCAATGGGTTATAAGATTGCAATTGCAGGTGCTACCGGCAATGTGGGCGCGGAAATGCTGGATATTCTGGCAGAGCGTGGTTTCCCGGCTGATGAAGTGATTGCATTGGCATCTCGCCGCTCTCAGGGCAAAGAAATCTCCTTTGGTGACAAGACGCTGAAAGTTAAAGCGATGGAGAATTTTGATTTCTCCGATGTTGATATCTGTCTCATGTCTGCCGGTGGCTCTATTGCAAAAGAGTGGGCACCAAAGATTGCTGCCAAGGGCTGTGTTGTCATCGATAACTCTTCTGCATGGCGCTATGATCAGGATGTTCCGCTGATCGTGCCTGAAGTGAACGCCGATGATATTGTTGACTTCAAAAAGAAAAACATCATCGCGAACCCGAACTGTTCCACAGCACAGCTGGTTGTTGCACTTAAGCCAATTCACGAAAAAGCTGGCATCAAGCGCCTCGTTGTTTCCACTTACCAGTCTGTTTCTGGTGGTGGTAAAGATGCGATGGATGAGCTGTTCAACCAGACCCGCGCAGTTTTCGTAAACGACCCGATTGAGCCTCAGCAGTTCACCAAGCGCATTGCGTTTAATGTGATCCCGCACATCGATGAGTTCATGGAAGATGGTTACACCAAGGAAGAGTGGAAGGTTCTGGCTGAGACCAAGAAAATGCTCGATCCAACCATCAAGGTAACCTGTACTGCTGTTCGCGTGCCTGTGTTTGTTGGTCATGCCGAGTCCGTGAACATGGAACTGGACAGCCCACTTTCTCCTGAAGAAGCTCAGGACCTGCTGCGCGAAGCGCCGGGTATTCTGGTTGTCGATAAGCGTGAAGACGGCGGCTATGTCACTCCTTACGAGTGTGCTGGCGAAGATGCGACTTACGTTTCCCGTATTCGTGAAGACGCGACCGTTGAGAACGGCCTGAACATGTGGGTTGTTTCCGATAACCTGCGTAAGGGCGCAGCGCTGAACACCGTTCAGATCGCTGAGGTTCTGGTGAACCGCGGCCTTATCAAGCCAAAAGCAGAAGCTGTTGCATAAGCTTTTCAGCAATTGCTGAGATTAGGAAGGGCACCTTTTAGGTGCCCTTTTTTGTTAGAGGCCACCACGTTCTCCCATGAACATCCTGCGCGGCACGTAGCGAAGATCCGGCAACTGTGTTTATGCATTGAATGGAACATTGTCTCTGAGCAGTGCATTGGCTGTGATGAGTATCTTTCGCGCCAGAGCAATCATAGCCGCTTTGAAGGGCTTTCCTCTTTTGATGAGTGCTTGAG